>NZ_JASJSU010000094.1:0-16048 GCF_030237045.1 Stenotrophomonas maltophilia group sp. Smal17 | reverse complement strand
CCGCGGCATGGATGCCGCGGCCAAGCCTCCACGGACGGATTCACGGCGTCCCCCGCAAACCCATCCCGCCTGGCCAACCCCCAGGCTTCTGCCTTCAGATACCGACCCACCACGAGGGGCTGCGCCGTTGGCTGGAAACCTAGATCGGTGCCAGCGCGGTGAACGGCGCCCACGGCAGGTTGCGCAGCAGCGCATACCCGGGCAGCACCCAGAGCCAGAACACGGGATTGGCCAGTACCCGCATCAGCGGGTCGAGCACGCGCGGGCGAATGCCGGCGATGTTCAGCAGCATCAGCAACAGGAACGGCAGGCTGATGACCAGCAGCGGGTTCATCGCCATCGCGCCCGGAAGGTCGAAATGGACCAGCGAATACAGGCAGCGCGTGCTGCCACAGCCCGGGCAGTACAGGCCGGTCAGCGCGTACAGCGGGCAGCTCGGCAAGGGATTGCCGGCGACATACGGATTGACGTTGCGCAGCACCACCGTGGCACCCACGGCCAGGCCGGCGGAGACCAGCAGCGGCGCCCAGCGGGCGAGTCGGGAACGGGCGGGAAGCGCGGACATGCAACAACGGATCCGGCGCAGGCGCCGGATCCGTCCAGGCGTATCAGTAGCCGCTGTTGCTCATCGCGCCCATGCCGCCGAGCACAACGAAGAACAGCACGTACAGCACGACCACCACGACCCAGGCAATGGCCGACCAGATGGCCCACTTCTTGGCCTTGGCGGCCGAATCCTGGGCGCCGGCGATGTCGCCCGCAGCCAGCTTGCCGTTGACCTGTGCGGCGTAGACGATCGAGACGATGCCGGCCGGCAGACAGCAGAACAGGGTGGTCAGGATGGCCCAGACCAGGTTGTTCGGGACCTGCGGAGTAGCGGTGTTCATGGGTTCAAGCTCCTTGATGGGTGGTGGTTGTGAATCATTGGTCGGAAAGAGCGCCCAGTACGGCCAAGCCGCCGAACAGCCCGAACCACAACAGCAACAGGACCGGCAGGGTCACGGCCGAAGCCACCGCCCACCAGCCCGCCTTGCGCGATGCGCTATACGCCCCCGGCAGGTCGCCGGCCGCGCGGCGGCCATCGACCTGGGAAGCGTAGACGATCGACACCACGCCCAACGGCAGGCAGCAGAACAGCGTCGTCAGGATCGCCCAGACCAGATGGTTGGGGATGTAGACCGGACGGCTGAGCGGTGGTGGTTGATTCAAAGCGAGACTCCATTCCTTGGTGGCCGGCCATGATGCATCGGCCGGACCTCCCCCCTGTGGGTGCGTAATCTACCGCAACCGGCGTTGCATGTATGCGTTTACATGCACGGCATGACGTGCTCCCCACTGGACGGTGGCGTATGCGGGGAGGTCGCCGGGCCCGCCTGGCGGGCCGTTCCGGTCAGGCGTGATCCCCACGCAGGGCGCGCACCCGGGCTTCCAGCGCAGGGGCATCGGTGCCGTGGCCGTCCACGGCCGGAGCCGCCACCACCTCGACGGTGGCGCGGAAGCGGCGCGGCACGCGCATGCGCCCGAGGCGGCTGTCGCGGCGGCTCCACATGCTCGACCACATGCCACGCAGCGCCATCGGCACCACCGGCACCGGCCGCCGTTCGAGGATCTTCTCGACGCCGGACTTGAACGGCGCCATCGTGCCGTCCCTGGTCAGTGCGCCTTCCGGGAAGATGCAGACCAGCTCGCCCTCAGCCAGCGCAGCATCGATCTCGTCGAACGCGCGCTGCATCAATGCCGGGTCTTCGCGCGCACCGGCGATCGGGATCGCCTTGGCGGTGCGGAAGATCCAGCGCATCACCGGGATGTTGAAGATCTTGTAATACATGACGAAGCGCACCGGGCGCGGGATCGTCGCCGACAGGATCAGCGCGTCCATGTAGCTGACATGGTTGCAGACCAGCAGCGCGGCGCCTTCGTCGGGCACATTGGCCTCGATGCCGTGCGGGCGCAACCGGTACAGGGTGCGCACCATCACCCAGCTGAGGAAGCGCATCAGGAATTCGGGGACGATGGTGAAGATGTAGATCGCCACCAGCGCGTTGGCAATGGCCAGTGCCAGGAACTGCTGCGGAATGGTCCAGTGCAGCAGCTTGTGCGCGGCCAGCGACAGCAGGGCCGCGCCGACGATGAATCCGGAATTCTGGATGTTCAGCGCCGCGAACACGCGTGACATCTGCGCCTTCGGCGTGCGGCTCTGGATCAGCGCGAACAGCGGCACCACGAAGATGCCGGTGAACAGGCCGATGCCGATCAGGTCGATGACGATGCGGAGGCTGCCGGGCTGCTGCAGGAAGGTGCCGACGGTCAGCCCGTGCACGGCGGCCTCGCCGCTGCGGGCGAAGTACAGATCAAGCAGGAACGCGGTCATGCCGAACGCACCCAGCGGCACCAGGCCGATTTCCACCGTGCGTGCCGACAGCTTTTCGCACAGCAGTGAGCCGACGCCGGTGCCGACCGAGAACAGGGCGAGGGCGAAGATGTACAGGGTCGGCTCGCCGCCGAGATTGGTCACCGCGTAGGCCGGCAGCTGCGAGGTCAGCACGGTACCGACGAACCAGAACCAGGACACGCCCAGGATCGCGTTGCGCACCGCCTTCTGCTGGCGCGCCATGCGCAGCACCGCCAGCGATTCCGGCAGCGGGTTCCAGTTGATCTTCAGGTTCGGGTCGCCGGCGTCGACCTTGGGAATCAGCCGCGCGGCGATGTTGCCGCAGATGGCCAGGCCGATGATCGCGCACGCCGCCACCACCGTGCCGTGGCTGCCGGCCACGGTGAATACCAGTCCGCCGACGATCATGCCGGACAGGATCGACATCGACGTGCCCATCTCGACCAGGCCGTTGCCACCAGTCAGTTCCTCGGGCTTGAGCACCGACGGCAGTACCGAGTACTTCACCGGGCCGAACAGGGTCGACTGCATGCCGGTGCAGAACAGCGCGATCAGCAGCACCGGCAGGCTCTGGGTCAGGAAGCCGGTGGCGGCCAGCGACATGATCACGATCTCCATGGTGGTGGTGATCACGATCAGCCGCGATTTTTCCAGCTTGTCGGCAATCTGCCCGGCCAGTGCCGAGAACAGGAAGTACGGCAGGATGAAGATGGCTGGCGCCAGCGTGGCGTACAGCCCCAGTTCCTCCTCCGGCACGGCCATGAACAGCAACATGCTGATGATCGCCTGCCGGTAGACGTTGTCATTGAATGCACCGAGCGCCTGTACCACGAAGAACGGCAGGAAACGGCGCTGGCGCAGCAGGGCGAACTGGTTGTGACCGGACATGGAGCCTCCTTGACCGGCGCAGCCTAGCATTCCTGCCCATCCACCGGGACCATGGCCGGATGCATCCACGCATGGCGTGGATCGACTGAAGCCCGACGACGGTGGGTGCGGACCTGTGGGTGCGGACCGTTGGTCCGCACACCTGCCGGCTGACTCAGACGATGTCGTCGACCACGCCGCCATCCACGCGAAGCGCCGCGCCGGAGGTGGCCGAGGCCTGCGGCGAGGCCAGGTACACCACCATGTTGGCCACTTCCTCGACCGTTGCGGCACGCTGGATCACCGAGGACGGGCGATGCTCCATCACGAACTCGCGGCCGATCTGCTCCAGCGGCTTGCCGCTGCGCTGGCGTTCATCTTCAAACATCGCGGCGAAACCGTCAGAGAGCGTCGGACCGGGCAGTACGGCATTGACGGTGACGCCACTGCCGGCCACGCGCTTGGCCAGGCCGCGCGACAACGACAGCTGCGCGGTCTTGCTGACCCCGTAATGGATCATGTCGGCCGGGATGTTGCGCGCCGATTCGGAGGAAATGAACAGCACGCGGCCCCAGCCGGCATCGACCATGGCCGGCAGCAGCGCACGTGACAGGCGCACGCCGGACATCACGTTGGTCTGCCAGTAGCGCTCCCAGGTGGCGTCGTCGGTCTCGAAGAAGTCCTCGGGGCCGAAGATGCCGGCGTTGTTGACCAGGATGTCGACCTTGGGCAGGCCGGCCAGCAGCGTTTCGGCACCGCTGGCATCGGACAGATCGGCGGCGACACCGTGCAGGTCGGCGCCCGGCACGGCGCTGATCAGCCGCTGGCGTGCGCGTTCGATACTGTCGATGCTGCGGCCGTTGAGGACCACCGTTGCACCGGCCGCGGCCAGGCCCTGTGCGATGGCGAGGCCGATGCCGGCGGTGGAGGCGGTGACCAGTGCGGTGTGGCCGCCGAGTTCGATCTTCATGGGGACATCCAGGGCAGGGGGATGCCCCAGTATCGATCCGGCGGCGTGATCGGGATGCAGCGCAGGGCGCAACGCGTTGTTGCACGCGGCGTGGTGGATCCACGCCATGCGTGGATGGCATGCCTGATCCAGCGCTGAGGGATCAGGTCAGGCTGGTCACCGCTTCATTGGCCGCCGCCCGTACCTTCGGCAGCAGGCGCAGCACCAGCGCCATCTGTGTGCGGATCAGCTGCAGCTTCGGTGGCATTGCCTCGTCGATCTGCTCCAGCTCGGCGGCGACTGCGCGATCCGCATCGTTGTCGTCCTCCGCGACCGGCTGCCGTGCGGTCAGCGCCGTCGCCAGCTGCTGCAGTGCCTTGCGCACGCGATCACCGGCGGCCAATGCCAGCGGATCGCCGGCATAGCTGTCCACCTGGTCGCGATGTGCGCCCAGGGCCGACAGGTGGCCGAGCAGGGTGTTGGACAGGGCCAGGAAGTGGAAGCCGGCATCGAGGTTGCGGCGCACGTGGCCGGGCTCGCGCAGCATGTTCGACAGCGCGGTGGACAGCGCCGCGTCGGCGTTGTGCATGTCACGGCGGGCGATGCGGTAGGCGAGGTCGTCGCGCATGCCGCTGCGGTATTGGCCCAGCACCGAGTCCAGGTAACGTGCGGCGGTATCCAGCACGCGCGCCAGTACGAGATGCAGCTGGCGGCCCTGCCAGTCGGGCAGGATCAGGAACGCCGCCGCTGCTGCGATCGCGCAGCCCAGCACGGTGTCGACCATGCGCGGCACGATCAGCACGAAGCCATCGCCGATCAGGTTGAAGCAGGTCAGTGCCATCACCGTGATGGCTGCCGACGCCACCAGGTAGCGGTCGGTGCGGGTGAAGAAGAACAGCAGCGCAGAGAGCAGGGCGATCAGCAGCTGCACGTGCAGCTGCGGGAACAGCTGCAGCAGCGCCCAGGTCAGTACCAGGCCGGCCAGGGTGCCGACGATGCGTTGTGCCAGGCGCTGGCGGGTGGCGCCGAAGTTGGGGCGGCACACGAACACGATGGTCAGCAGCACCCACGAACCATTCTGCGCATTGAACAGGCGGATCGCTGCAAAGCCGGCGATCAGCGCCAGCGCCATGCGCAGTCCGTGGCGGAACAGCACCGAGCCGGGCGTGAGCTGCTGGCGCAGGCGCACGCCCATCTCGCGCAGCGTGTGCGGGTTGCTGTCACGCAGGCGGGTATCGACGTTGTCGAGGCTGGCCTCGGAACGTTCGGCGTCGAGCAGGCGGCGCTCGATGCTGCGCAGGTTGTGCACCAGCAGGTCCAGCGAACCGAGCAGGCGCTGCCACTGTGGCCGCTGCTGGTCACGGAGGTAGGCCAGTGCATCGGCCAGGTCGCGCCCGGCCTGCTGGTTGTTCTCGCCATACACGAACGGGCGGCGCAGGCGGATCGCCTCGCCCAGCCGCGCGCACGCCTGGCCCTGCAGATCGAGCAGGCGCTGGCAGCGGTACAGCACGTCGCTGTGGAAGAAGGCATCGACCAGCGCGCCATACGGGTAATGCGAAGAACTGGCGCGTTCGTGGAAATCCTGCGCCATGTAGTACAGGCGCAGGTACAGGCCGGAGTTGACGCCGGGCCGGCCGGAACGGCCGAAGCGCGCCAGGATCGCCGTCTTCGCCTCGTTCAGCGCGCCGACCACGCGGCGGTTCTGCTCGGCCAGGTCGAGCTGGCGTCGCTGCAGGTCGGCCTCGCGCACCGGTTCGAACAGGGCGGCTTTCAACTGCAGGTAGCGGCCCAGTTCCAGGTACAGCCGTGCCACGCGCTCGCGCACCGGCCGGTTGGCGAACAGCGCGGTCCACAGGATCGACAGCAGGCCGTACCAGACCGCACCGGCCAGCAGGTGGCTGACGGCGTCCAGTGCGCTGTGCAGGTCGCTGGCACCATGCTGCTCCAGGCCGATCATGGTGTAGATCGCCAGCGTCACCGTGGCCTGGGCAATGGACGCATAGCGCTCGCCGAGCGCACCGAGCAGGGTCAGGCCGAAGGTGGACAGCGCCAGCGCGCCGATGAAGACCCACGGCCACGGGAACAGCCAGATCACCGATGCCGCGGCGATGCAGAAGCACAGCAGTGACAGCAGCACGGCCTTGGTCCGGCCCCACCAGTTGTCATCGGTCTCGGCGATGGCGCTGGCGATGATGCCCAGGAAAACGCCGGGCAGGGCGGTCAGCGCATCCAGCTGCCAGCACGCGGCCACCGCTGCCGTGAGGGCGATGAACACCCGCAGGCCGTAACTGGCCTTCTCGTGGGCCCACAGGCGGCTGAGACGGGATTGTCGGGCGGACATGCAGGCTCGGTGGAAGGATCTGCCACCATTATTGCGGGCTGCGCGTGAAATATGCAGTGCGGACCACCACGGTAGTGCCGGCCGCTGGCCGGCAGATGCGCCGGGGAAGCCGGCCAGTGGCCGGCTCTACCGAGCTAGGCCCGCTGCGCTCGCTTGAGCAGCTTCGCCTCGCGCTTGCGTGCGCGACGCGCCCGCCAGCGTTCGGCCAGGCACGAGAAGATCACGTACAGCGCCGGCGTGCTGAGCAGGGTCAGGCTCTGCGAGAACAGCAGGCCGCCGATCATCGCGATGCCCAGCGGGCGGCGCAGCTCGGAGCCTTCGCCGAGGCCGATCGCCAGCGGCACCGCCGCCAGGATCGCCACCATGGTGGTCATCATGATCGGGCGGAAGCGCACGATGCTGGCCTCGCGGGCGGCGTCGCGCGGCGCCAGCCCGTGCTCGCGCTGTGCTACCAGCGCGAAGTCGATCATCATGATCGCGTTCTTCTTGACGATGCCGATCAGCAGCACCAGCGCGATCATCGAGATCACCGACAGCTCGGTGTTGGTGCCGAACAAGGCCAGCAGCGCACCCACGCCCGCCGCCGGCAGCGTGGACAGGATGGTGACCGGGTGGATCAGGCTCTCGTAGAGCATGCCCAGCACCAGGTACACGGTGAGGATCGCCGCCAGCACCAGGATCAGCATGTCGCTGGGGTCGGAGTTGAACCCGAAGCCCGCATCATCGGCCAGGCGGATGTCGCCCGGCATGCGCATGCCGGCCACGGTCGCATCGATGATCGCCTTGGCCTCGCCCATGCTCACGTCCGGAGCCAGGTTGTAGCTGAGGTCCATCGTCGTGTACTGGTTTTCATGGGTGATCTGCGACGGTGCCAGCCCCGGAATCTGGGTGGCGACCGCGGTGATCGGCACCATGTCGCCGTTGCGCGCCCGCACGTACACCTCATCCAGCGCCGCCGGCGTGGCGGTCTGCGAGGGCAGGGCGTTGACCACCACGCTGTACTGGTTGATGTCCGAGTAGATGGTCGAGATCTGGCGCTGGCCGAAGGCTCCGTACAGCGCGCCATCGATGGCGCCGACGGTGATGCCCAGGCGCGCGGCCTTGGCGCGGTCGATCTGGATGTTCTGGCGCAGCCCGGCGTTGTCGACATCGGTGCCGACGTCACGCAGTTTCGGGTTCTTCTTCAATTCCGCCTGAAGCTTGGGCAGCCATTCCTGCAGTGCAGCCAGGTCGTTGCCCTGCAGCGAAATGCGGTACTGCGCGCCCTGGCTGGAGCCACCGCCATCGTTGCTGGGAAGATCCTGGATCGCGCGCAGGCGCAGCTGCAGGTCCGGGTAGCGGTCGGCCTTGGCACTCAACCGCGCCAGTGCATGCGCGGTGGTTTCGCGGCGGCCGTCGCTGCGCGATTTCAGCTCGATGTTGAACTGCGCGCTGGAGCCCTGGCGGCCGCTGCCCAGGCGTACGCCCACGGTCTTCACCGCCGGGTCGGCCATCAGCATGTCGGTGATGCGGCGCTGGCGGGCGACCATGTCCTCGAAGGAGACGGTGGCGCTGGAGTTGGCGCGGCCCCAGATCAGGCCGGTGTCCTGCGGCGGGAACGCACCCTTTTTCACTGCACCGAACAGGAACACGGTGACGCCGATCAGGATCAACGGGGTCAACGACATCAGCAGCGCGTGGCGCAGCGAGAAGTCGAGGAACACGGTGTAGATGCGCAGCATGCGCTCGTGGCCGGCATCGAGCCAGCGGCCGAAGCGCGACGGCGGCGCCGCGTGGTCGTGCGCGCTGAGGAAGCGGCTGCACAGCGCCGGGGTCAGCGTCAGCGAGACGATCATCGAGACCACGATGGCCGCCACCAGGGTGACGGTGAATTCGCGGAAGAACGCGCCCATCATGCCGCTGGCGAACAGCAGCGGGATGAACACAGCCACCAGCGAGGCGGTGATCGAGACGATGGTGAAGCCGATCTCGCGTGCACCGGTCAGCGCCGCCTGCATGCGCGGCATGCCCTCGTCGAGGTGGCGCATGATGTTCTCGATCACCACGATCGCATCGTCGACCACGAAGCCGATCGCGATCACCAGCGCCAGCAGGCTCAGGTTGTTCAGGGTGAAACCCATCACGTACATCACCAGCGCGGCACCGGCCAGCGACAGCGGCACGGTCACCGCAGCGATCAGCGTCGGTGCCAGCCGGCGCAGGAACAGCGCCATGGTCAGCACCACCATCGCCAGGCTGATCAGCAGGGTGATCTGCACTTCATGCAGCGACGAGCGGATGGTCGGCGTTCGGTCGAAGTACGGCGTCATCGTGGTGCCTGGCTGCAGGTAGTCGCGCAGGGTCGGGATCTGCGCCTTGACCCGGTCCACGGTCTCCACGATGTTGGCGCCGGCACGGGTGAACACGTACATCACCACCGCCGGCTTGTGGTCGAACCAGGCCGCCTGGTAGGCGTCCTGCTGGCCGTCGTAGACGTTGGCGATGTCCTTCAGGCGGATCACCCGGCCATCGCCCTGGGTCTTGACCACCAGGTCGGCGAAGTCGGCCGCACGCGCCACCGAATCGTTGGCGATGATCGCGGTGGTGGTGTTGCCATCGCTGAGGAAGCCGGTGGGCGAGGTCACGTTGGCCGCGCGCACGGCGTTGCGCAGGTCGTCGGCGGTCAGGCCGAGGGCGTTCATCAGGCGCAGGTTGACGTCCACGCGCACGGCCGGCGTCGAGGCACCGGCAATGTCGACCGAGGCGACGCCGCTGATCTGGCGGATGCGCTGCGCCAGCAGTGAGTCAGCGACGTTGTACAGCTCCTCGGCCGACTGCGTCTGCGAGGTCAGCGCGATGGCGATCACCGGGTCATCGTTCGGGTTCGCCTTCTGGTACATCGGCGAGCCCATGCCCGAGGGCAGGTCGGCCTGCGCCGAGTTGATCGCGGTCTGTACGTCCAGCGCCGCCGAATCGATGTTGTGACCGCTCTGGAAGATCATGAACACCAGCGAGCTGCCTTCCGAGCTCGACGAGCGCATGCGGTCGATGCCCGGCAGCTGGCCCAGGTGGCGCTCCAGCGGTGCGGTGACCGTGGTCGCCATGGTGGCTGCATCGGCGCCGGACTGGCTGGCGTGCACGAAGATCACCGGGATCTCGATGTTCGGCAGTGCCGACACACCCAGGCGCAGGTAGCAGATCAGGCCGACCATGAACAGGCCGATGGCCAGCAGCGCGGTGCCGATCGGGCGGCGGATGAAGGGGCCGGACAGGTTCATCGTGCGGCCCCCCGCAGCAGCGGGGCGTGGATCATGCCTGCGGCTCCTGCAGCGAACCGTTGCGCAGCGCACGCTGTTCGCGGCGGCGGGCCAGCCACTCGGAGAAGCGCTCCATGTACAGGTAGATCACCGGCGTGGTGTAAAGCGTGACCAGCTGCGACAGCAGCAGGCCGCCGACGATGGCGATGCCCAGCGGGCGGCGCAGTTCCGAGCCGATGCCGGTGCCCAGCGCCAGCGGCAGCGCGCCAAGCATGGCCGCGGCGGTGGTCATCATGATCGGGCGGAAGCGCAGCAGGCAGGCGCGACGGATCGCCTCGTGCGCGTTGGCACCGGCACGACGTGCCTCGATCGCGAAGTCGACCATCATGATGCCGTTCTTCTTGACGATGCCGATCAGCAGCACGATGCCGACGATGCCGTCCACCGACAGGCTCAGCCCGCACAGCATCAACGCCAGCAGTGCGCCGACGCCGGCCGGCGGCAGCGTGGAGATGATCGTGATCGGGTGGATGTAGCTCTCATAGAGCACGCCCAGCACGATGTAGATCACCACCAGCGAGGCCAGCAGCAGCCACACCACATCGGTCTGGCTGCCGGTGAACTCGGCGGCCTTGCCGATGAACTCGGCATGCAGGTGGGTCGGCATGTCCAGGCTGTCCTTGGTCTCCTGGATTGCACGCACGGCCTCGGACAGCGAATAGCCCGGCGCCACGTTGAACGAGACCGTCACCGCCGGCAGCTGCTGCTGGTGGCTGACCACCAGCGGCGCGCTGCTCACCTTGCCCTCGGCCAAGGCCGACAGCGGGATGATGTTGCCGGCGCCGACAGTGATGCCGGTGTTCTGCGCGCCGATGCCGGTGGCGGTGGACGAATTGGACGAGGTGACCTGGCCGAAGCTGGTGGCATTGGTGCCGGTCAGTGCGCCGGCGCCGTTGGAGGCCACGGCCAGCTGCTGCATCAGCGCGGTGCTGGTGCGGAACTCCGGTGCCACTTCCAGCACCACGCGGTACTGGTTGAGCTCGGTGAAGATGGTCGAGATCTGGCGCTGGCCGAACGCATCGTAGAGCGTGTCATCGATGGTCTGCATCGGCACGCCCAGCACGCTGGCCTTGTCGCGGTCGATGTTCAGCTCAAGCGCGCGGCCCTGGTTGGACAGGTTGTTGTCGACGTCGGCCAGTTCCGGGCGCTGGCGCAGCGCTTCGGTCAGGCGCGTGGCCTGGGTGGCCACCGTCGCCGAATCCACGTCCGACAGCGAATACTGGTACTCGGTGGCGGCCACGCGGGTATCCAGGGTCACGTCCTGCACCGGCTTCAGGTACAGCGCCACGCCCGGAATGCCTGCCACTGCCTTCTGCAGGCGTGGCAGGATTTCGTCCAGGCCGTCGCGCTGGCTGCGCTCCTTCAGCACGATCGACAGCTGGCCCTGGTTGAGCGTGGGGTTCATGCTGCCGGCACCGATGAATGCAGAAACGCCGGTCACGTCCGGGTCCTGACGCAGTGCTTCTGCGACCTGCTTGGTGCGCTGCTCCATCTGCGGGAAGGCGATGTTCTGGTCGGCCTGCACCACGCCGGTGATCAGGCCGGTGTCCTGCTCGGGCAGCAGGCCCTTGGGAATCAGCACGTACAGCAGCACGGTCAGCACCAGCGCGCCGCCGGCCACGGCCAGGGTCAGGCGCTGGTGGCCCAGCACCCAGTCCAAGCTGTGCTCGTACAGGCCGACGGTGCGTGTCCACAGGTTCTGCTTGCCGGCCGCCGCTGCGCGCTCATGCGCGTCCTCGCCCTCGGGCAGGGCATCGGGCTTGAGCAGGTAGGCGCACATCATCGGGGTGAGCGTCAGCGAGATCAGCATCGACAGCACCACGGCGATGCTCAGCACCCACGCGAACTCATGGAACAGGCGGCCGGTGACGCCAGGCATCAGCAGCAGCGGCAGGAACACCGCTACCAGCGAGACGGTCAGCGACAGCACGGTGAAGCCGATCTGGCGCGCACCGATTTCGGCCGCCTCCTTGCCACTCTTGCCCTGCTCGATGTAGCGCACGATGTTCTCGATCATCACGATCGCATCGTCGACCACGAAGCCGGTGGCCACCACCAGCGCCATCAGCGAAAGGTTGTCCAGCGACATGCCGGCAAAGGCCATCACCGCGAAAGTGCCGGCCAGTGACAGCGGCACCGCCACCGACGGGATGATCGTGGCCCACAACCGGCGCAGGAACACGAAGATCACTGCCACCACCAGGCCGATGGTCAGGATCAGGGTGAACTGCACTTCGTGCACCGAGGCGCGGATGGTCTCGGTGCGGTCGTTGAAGATCTCCAGGTGCACGTCGGCCGGCAGCACGCCCTGCAGCTGCGGCAGGATCGCGCGGATGCGCTCGACGGTCTGCACGATGTTGGCGCCGGGCTGGCGGCGCACTTCCAGCAGTACCGCCGGCTTGCCATCGGCCCACGCGGCCAGCTGGTCGTTCTCCACGCCATCGACCACGTCGGCCACGTCCGACAGCCGCACCGGGCGGCCGTTCTTGTAGCTGATGATGGTGTCGCGGTACTCGGCGGCACTGGCCAGCTGGTCGTTGGTGCCGATGCTGTAGGACTGGGTCTTGCCGTTCAACGAACCCTTGGGCGCATTGACGTTGGCCTGGGTCAGCGCGCTGCGCAGCTGTTCCAGGGTCAGGCCCATGTTCGACAGCTGCGCCGGGTTGACCTGGATGCGTACTGCTGGGCGCACGTTGCCGGCGATCGAGACCAGGCCCACGCCCTGCACCTGCGACAGGCGCTGAGCCAGGATCGAGTCGGCGTAGTTGTTGACGTCGCGCAGCGGGCGCGTGTCAGAGGTCAGCTTCAGGGTGACGATGGCCGCGTCGGCCGGGTTCACCCGGTTGTAGACCGGCTGGTAGGGCAGCGACGAGGGCAGGGTGGCCTGGCGGATCGCCGCCTGCACGTCCTGCGCGGCGATGTCGATGTCGCGGTCCATCGAGAACTGCAGGATGATCGTCGACAACCCGGCCGAGGAGTCGGAGGTCATCAGCTCCAGCCCGGAGATCTGCCCGAACTGGCGCTCCAGTGGCGTGGTGACCAGCGAAGCCATGGTGGTGGCATTGGCGCCGGGGTACTGGGTGGTGACCACCAGGCTGGGTGCATCGATTTCCGGCAGCGCCGACACCGGCAGCTTGCGGTAACCGAGGATGCCCAGCAGCAACAGCCCCGCCATCAACAGCGAGGTGGCGATGGGGCGGCGGATGAAGATCGTCGAAAAGCCCACGGACTGATCCTTGCTGGCACTTCATTGGCAGCGCCGGCGGGGATGCCGGCGCGGGAGAGGTCAGTGGCCTGCGCTCAGCGCGGGCCACCACCACGACGGCCACCGCCGCCACCGTTCTTCTGCTCGGCGGCCTTCAGTTCGGCCTCGGTCGGCGCGGCCGGCGTTTCGCCCGGCTTCAACGCGGTGACCTTGCTGCCCGGCTTGAGGCGGAACTGGCCTTCACTGACCACGCGCTCGCCACCCTTCAGGCCTTCGGCGATCTGCACCTGGCTGTCGCCCACTTCCACGCCGCTGCGCACGGTCTGCATCTTTACCGTGTTGTCGCCCTGCACGATGTAGACGTACTCGCCATCCGGGCCACGCAGCACCGCCTGGGTCGGGATGACCACGCCGCCACCGATGGTACGCAGCTGCATGCGCACGTTGACGAACTGGCCCGGCCACAGCCCGTTGTCGGTGTTGTCGAAGATCGCGCGGGCCTTGAACGTGCCGCTGTCGGCGCTGATCAGGTTGTCGACCACGTCCAGCTTGCCGTCACCGGAGAGCACGTGCGAATCGGCGCGGTCCAGCGCGGCCACCGGCACCGTGCCGGCCGCCTGCGCCTGGCGCACGTCGCCGAGCTGGCGCTCGGGCAGGTTGAACAGCACGTGGATCGGATGGATCTGGGTCAGCGTGACCAGCGCGGTACCGGCGCTGACCACGTTGCCGGCGTCGACCGCGCGGATGCCGGCAATGCCGGAGATCGGTGCGGTGACCTTGGTGTACTGCAGCTGCACCTGTGCCGAGCGCATGCTGGCCTCGTTGGCGGCCACCGCGCTTTCGTACTGTGCCACTTGGTTTCGCTGTGTATCCAGATCGGTCTTGGCGACGTACTGGCGATACTCCGGCGCGTTCGAACGCTGGAAGTTGGAGCGTGCGGTGGCCAGCAGGGCTTCGTTCTGGCGCTTGGCCGCCGCCGCCTGGTCATAGCTGGCCTGGGCGGTGCGCGGATCGATCACCGCCAGCACGTCACCCTGCTTCACTTCCTGGCCTTCGCGGAAATTGAGGCTCATCAGCTGGCCGCCCACCTGCGGGCTGACGGTGACCGTGTTCATCGCCGTCACCGTGCCCAGCGCGCTGGCGTACACCGGTACGTCCTGGCGCGTGGCGTCGACCACGGTCACCGGTACCGGGCCGGCATCCGGGTCTTCGCCGCCCTGGCGCGCGCCCGCAGCGGGTTTTCCAGCCTTGTCCTTGCCTCCGCCGGCGACGCGCAGGCCGACCACGGCCAGCACCAGTACCGCCACGACCAGCAGCACGATCTTCCAAACACGTGACATTACGAGGACTCCAAGAGGGCTGGACCGGGCGGGACCCCGGGGGCAATGCGCAAAGCATACCTGCGCCACATCACGTTTCCTGCATGACGGATGGGACGGGCGCTAAGACCGGATCCAGCCGCGGAGGTTCCCGTGGCGGCAGTGTTGCCCTACATTCAGCTGGAACCCCTTGCCGTGGAGATTGCGATGCGCCGTTCGCTGCTGTTGTCCGCCCTGTTGCTGGCCCTGCCGGCGCTTGCCCATGCCCAGGACGGGCAGCGCCCGGAAGTGACCGCCGCCGCGCAGCGGCTGCAGGCCCGGGTGGTTGAATGGCGCCGCGATTTCCACCAGCACCCGGAGCTGTCCAACCGCGAGGCGCGCACCTCGGCCGAGGTCGCCAAGCGCCTGCGTGCGATGGGCCTGAAGCCGAAGACCGGCATCGCCCATCACGGCGTGGTGGCGATCATCGAAGGCGGCAAGCCGGGCCCGAAGATCGCGCTGCGTGCGGACATGGATGCGTTGCCGGTGACCGAGCAGACCGGCCTGCCGTTCGCCTCCAAGGCCACCGACCAGTACCGCGGCCAGACCGTGGGCGTGATGCATGCCTGTGGCCATGATGCGCACACCGCCACCCTGCTCGGCGTGGCCGAAGCGCTGGTGTCGATGAAGAAGGACCTGCCGGGCCAGGTGATGCTGATCTTCCAGCCGGCCGAGGAAGGCGCACCGCCACCGGAAGAGGGCGGTGCGGCATTGATGTTGAAGGAAGGATTGTTCGCCGACTTCAAGCCGGAGGCGGTGTTCGGCCTGCATGTGTTCTCCAGCGTGCAGGCAGGGCAGATCGCGGTGCGTGGTGGCCCGCTGATGGCCGCCTCGGACCGCTTCGGGATCAAGGTGATCGGCCGCCAGACGCACGGTTCGGCACCGTGGAATGGCGTGGACCCGATCGTGGCCACCGCCGATCTGGTCGGCACCGCGCAGACCATTGTCAGCCGCCGCGCCAACCTGTCCAAGCAGCCTGCGGTGCTGACTTTCGGCGCGATCAACGGCGGCATCCGCTACAACATCATTCCGGATGAAGTGGAGATGGTCGGCACCATCCGCACCTTCGACGAAGGCATGCGCCAGCAGATCTTCGCCGACCTGCGCAACGTGGCCGAGCACACTGCTGCCGCGCACGGCGCGAAGGCAGTGACCGACATCTACGAGTCGGAAGGCAACCCGGCGACGGTGAACGACCCGGCGCTGACCGCGAAGATGCTGCCGAGCCTGCAGGCGGTGGTCGGCAAGGACAACGTGTACGAGCCGCCGCTGCAGATGGGCGCGGAGGACTTCTCGCTTTACGCGAAGGAAGTTCCGGGCATGTTCTTCTTCGTGGGTTCGACCAGCGTGGGCATCGACCCGGCGACGGCGCCGGCCAACCATTCGCCGAAGTTCCTGCTGGATGAGAAGGCGCTGGATGTTGGGCTGCGGGCGTTGCTGCAGGTGAGCCTGGATTACCTGCACGGTGCCGGCACTCCTGCGGGCTGAGGGTTTCCGGCAGGGCTGCGCCCTGCACCCGCTTGAATCAACGGCAACGGCAACGTCAAAAGCTGGCATTCCGTGGGATGGCGGGGTGGGTCCGGTTGAGGGGGACGCCGTAAACCCATCCCTGGGGGCTTGGCCGCGGCATCCATGCCGCG
>NZ_JASJSU010000093.1:11432-16239 GCF_030237045.1 Stenotrophomonas maltophilia group sp. Smal17 | reverse complement strand
TCCCCCGACTACCGGGTCACCCGCACTGCGCGGGTGGCGCACCGTCGATGGGGCTCGCTGGGCGACGTGCGCGGAGCGCATGGCGACTGTACCTGCGCATTCCATCGCCTGATTCGTCCTGCATGGAACCGCACCAATGGCAATGCCGCTGAACTCCCCCCGTCCCACCGTGTTGGCCCTGGCCGTGACTGCATTGATGATCGCCCCGCTGGCCCACGCCGACGGCACTGCCGATCCTTCCGCGCGCACGCTGGATACGGTGAAGGTGACTGCCGATGGCGAGATGCCCAGCAGCTATACGGTGAAAGGCGCGCGCACTGCGACCAAGCTCGACCTGTCACTGCGCGAGACGCCGCAGTCGGTGACGGTGCTTACCCGCCAGCGCCTGGATGACATGGGCCTGTTCTCCCTGTCCGACGTGATGGGCCAGGTGACGGGCGTCAGCGTGTCGGTCACCGACAGCGAGCGCATCAATTATGTCTCGCGCGGCTACACCATCGACAACTTCCAGATCGACGGGATGCTCAACACCTTCGGTGGCTCGATCAAGACCAACACCGACAACGTGATCTACGAGCGCATCGAAGTGATCCGCGGCGCCACCGGCCTGACCACCGGCGCGGGTGATCCGTCCGGCACCATCAGCATGATCCGCAAGCGGCCGACCGACACTTTCCAGATGGGTGCCAACCTGACCCTCGGCCGCTGGGGCAACCGTCGCCTGGAAGCCGACCTCGGCGGCCCCGTGGCCTGGGACGGCCGCATCCGTGCGCGCGTGGTCGCGGCCAAGCAGCAGAGCGACTCGTTCCGTGATGTCTATGCGCTGGACAAGGACGTGTTCTACGGCATCGTGCAGGCCGACCTAAGTGACAGCACGCTGTTCGAGGTGGGCTACGAGTACCAGTCGCCGCGCACCACCGGCGTGACCTGGGGCGTGGTGCCGTACTGGGGCGCCGATGGCGCGCCGGCCAACCTGCCACGCTCGACCAATCTTTCTGCGTCCTGGAGTGCCTGGCCGATCGTGGAAAAAACCAGCTTCGCGCGACTGGAACAGCAGCTGGGCAACGGCTGGTCGGTGAAGGGCAACGTCAGCCACGCCGTGCGCGATACCGATGGCAGCGTCTGGTACGGCGCGGCCGGCTACCCGCGCGCCGATGGTACCGGCGTGACCGCCTACATTTCACACTTCAACGAACACAGCACGATGGACGTGTTCGACGTCAACGTGGGCGGGCCATTCAAGCTGTTCGGGCGCGAGCATGAACTCGTGTTCGGCCTGGGCCAGTCGGTGCGCAAGGGTGAGTCCGAGGCCACGTCGTTCGATTCCAGCGCACCGGGCTACGCACAGGTGCCCGACTGGCGTCACTGGACCGGCGAGGTGCCGGTACTGCCGGTGACCCGCTTTGGTCGCCTGTCGTCACAGGACGAACTGCGCCAGCGCGCCGCCTATGTTGCCGCCCGGCTTCGCCTTGCCGATCCGTTGCTGGCCGTGGTGGGTGCCCGCTATGGCAGCTGGGAAACCCGCAAGTGGACCTATGGCTACGACGCCAACGGCAACCGCAACAGCATTACCCGCACCGGCTACCGGCCGGACGACATGCTCACTCCGTATGCCGGCCTGGTCTACGACTTCAATTCGATCTTCAGCGGTTATGTCAGCTACACCGACATCTTCAAGCCGCAGAACTACCGCGACCGTAACGGCAATTATCTGGAGCCGGTGGTCGGCGACATGTACGAAGCAGGCATCAAGGCCGAGTTCTTCGGCGGCCTGCTCAATGCCTCCGCCGCCGTGTTCGAGGGCAAGCAGGACAACGTCGCCGAGATCGATGATTCGGTGCCGGTGAACTCCCTGCCCGATGGCAGCCAGGCCTACCGCTCCACCGGCAAGGGCAACAAGGTGAAGGGCTGGGAGATCGAAACCCAGGGCAGCATCGGCGAGCAGTGGAACGTCTCGGCCGGCTTCGCCCACACCGTCATCCGCAACAAGGACGGCGTACTGCAGCGGACCACCGCACCGCAGGATACCTTCCGGCTCAACACCAGCTGGCGCCCCGGCGGTATCGATGGCCGCTTCTGGCTGGGCGGTGGCGTGACCTGGCAGAGCCGCATCTGGAGCACCAGCACCAAGCCCGATCGCAGCAAGGCCAACATCACCCAGGACGCGTTCTACCTGGTCAACCTCGCCGGCGGCTACCGCTTCAACGAGAACTTCAGCGCGCAGCTGAACATCAACAACCTGCTGGACAAGAAGTACTTCAACAACGTCGGTTTCTACAGCGGCGTGTATTGGGGCGAACCACGCAACGTGACGATGACGCTGCGCTGGAAGCTCTGACGATGGATGGCACCGGTTCTGCGACCGGTGCCCGGCCACGGATGGCCACCCCCGGCGCGCTGCGGTGCGCCGGTCCCTTTTCACTGAAACCAGCAGGAATGCCGTGGACCGCTCGCCCGCAACCGCCAGCCCCCGCACCTTTTTCTCCAACCCGCGTTGGGGCGTGCTGTCACGCTCGCTGGCCGCGATCTTCGGCGGCTACGCGCTGGCCTCGGTGACCAGCGTGTTCTGCGCCCTGGCGCTGCCCGGCGCGCGCGGCCAGACCGTGTTGACCGGCATGCTGCTGGCGATCCTGGTGGCCGCCTGCGCCGCGTTGTGGGCGTTCGCCACCCGCACTGCGCTGCGCGCCTGGGTCGGCATCCTGGTCCCCACCCTGCTGATGGCCGTCGTCGCGCGCCTGCTGGGGGCCTGGGCATGAAGAACGGATTCCGCCAATCGATGGCCTGGCTGCACACCTGGACCGGCCTGCTGGTCGGCTGGTTGCTGCTGCTGATCTTCATGGCCGGCACCGCCAGCTACTACCGCGAGGAAATCAGCCGCTGGATGCGCCCGGAGCTGCCGGCCAACAAGGTCAGCATCGACGTGGCCGCGCAGCGCGCGGTGGACTACCTGCAGGCCAACGCCAGCCAGGCCGAGAACTGGTTCGTCACCCTGCCGCAACCGCGCAACCCGGCCATGCAGATGTTCTGGCGGCTGCCGCCGGAGCTGGCCGATCCCAGCCGTGGCCGTCGCGGTGGCTTTGGTGATGCCACGCTGGACCCGAACACCGGCCAGGCCCTGAAGGCGCGCGAGACGCGTGGCGGAGATTTCTTCTACCGCCTGCACTTCGACCTGCATTACATCCCGGTGCTGTGGGCGCGCTACCTGGTCGGCTTCTGCGCGATGTTCATGCTGGTGGCGATCATCACCGGCGTCATCACCCACAAGAAAATCTTCAAGGACTTCTTCACCTTCCGCAAGGACAAGGGCCTGCGGTCGTGGCTGGATTTCCACAACGTCAGCGCGGTGATGGCACTGCCCTACCACGCGATGATCACCTACACCGGCATCGTCACCCTGATGATCATGTACCTGCCGTGGGGGGTGAAGGTGGCCTACCCGCAGGACGAGGACAAGTTCTTCAGCGAAGCCTTCGGCGGCATGCCGGAGGTGACCGCGCCGGCCGAGGGACGCGCCACACCGCTGCCGATCGCGCAGCTGCTGGACAGCGCGCGTGCGCACTGGCATGGCGTCGAAGTGGCCGGCTTCACCGTATCCAACCCGGGCGCGGCCAATGCAGTCATCGACATCCGCCAGCGCGACGGCAAGCGCCTGTCCACCGACACCCCGGCGCTGCGCTACGACATGATCAACGGCACGCTGCTGGAAGAGACGCCGCCCTCCGGTGCTGCCACCGCCACCCGTGGCGTGCTGTATGGCCTGCACCTGGCCCGCTTCGCCGACTGGGGCCTGCGCGCACTGTTCTTCCTGTCCGGCCTGGTCGGCTGCCTGATGGTGGCCAGCGGCGTGGTGCTGTGGGCAGTGAAGGAACGGCCCAAGCACGCCAAGAGCGGCCGCATCGGCTTCGGCCTGCGCCTGGTCGACGCACTGAACATCGGCACCGTGGCCGGCCTGCCGATCGCGTTCGCCGCCTACTTCTGGGGCAACCGCCTGCTGCCGCTGGACATCGCCGAACGCTCCAGTGCCGAGGCCAACGTGTTCTTCTACGCCTGGGGCGCGGCACTGTTGGCCGCCTTCATCTGGCCGAAGCGGATGATGTGGGCGTGGCAGCTGTACCTGGGCGCCGCCGCGTTCGCGCTGGCGCCGGTGGTCAACGCGCTGACCACGCATGCGCATCTGGGCGTGACCCTGCGCAATGGTGACTGGGTGCTGGCTGGCGTCGATCTGTCGATGATCGCGTTCGGCGCGATGCTGGCGCTGTGCGGCTGGCGCATGCAGCGCTGGACGCCACCACTGTCTGCGGCCGAGAAGAAGAAGCGTGCCGCGGCGGCGGCAGCGCCCAAGGCTCCGGTTGATGCTGCGGAAGCTGTTGAAGCGGAGGCCAGCGCATGATGCTGCTGGCATTGGCCTTGTCGTTCTCTGCGTTCACGGCGCTGTCGCTGGCGATGGAGAAGCACCAGCACGACCTGCATGGCAAGGCGGCTGCCTCGCCGGCACGCCGCACGCAGTGGCGGGTGCTGGGCTGGCTCCTGCTGACGGTGGCGTTCGCACTGTGCGTGGCCGACCGTGGCTGGGCGATGGGCCCGGTGCTGTGGCTGGGCACGATGACGCTGGGCGGCGCGGTGTTGTCGTTCGGGTTGTACCCGTACCGGCCGAAGTGGATCGCCGCGCTGGCGATCGCGTTGCCCGTGGCCGGGCTGCTGGTGGCAGTGCTGTAGCCGCCATCCACGCATGGCGTGGATCTACTGGACAACCCTCCACGCATGGCGTGGATGTACCGGCCAGACAGGGGTAGTGCCGGCCGCTGGC
>NZ_JASJSU010000093.1:7842-11422 GCF_030237045.1 Stenotrophomonas maltophilia group sp. Smal17 | reverse complement strand
CCCCCCCCCCACTACCGGGCTTACCCCAACCGCTTCAATTCCCACGCGCGGTGGATGCGCGCGTTGCGCTCGAAATCCGGGCCGATGGTGCGCGCGGTGATCTCGCGGCACTGGGCGAACTCGGCGATGGCGTTCTCTTCCAGCTTGAAGCGGCGGAAGTTGTTGGAGAAATACAGCACGCCGCCCGGCGCCAGTCGTGCCACCGCTGCGCGCAGCAGCTTCAGCTGTTCGCGCTGCACGTCGAAGTCGTCGGCGCGCGCGGAGTTGGAGAAGGTCGGCGGGTCACAGAAGATCACGTCGTACTGGCCGCGGTCGCCTTCCAGCCACGCCATCGCGTCGGCCTGCACCAGCAGGTGCTGGTTGCCGCCCTGCCCGTTCAACGCCAGGTTGTCGTAGCACCACTGCAGGTAGGTGGCCGACAGGTCGACGCTGGTGGTGCTGGCGGCACCGGCCACGGCCGCCTGCACGCTGGCCACGCCGGTGTAGCAGAACAGGTTGAGGAAGCGCTTGCCGCGCACCTGCTCGGCCATCATCCGGCGCAGCGGGCGGTGGTCGAGGAACAGGCCGGTGTCGAGGTAATCGAACAGGTTCACCTGCAGCAGCGCGTTGTTTTCGCGCACCACGATGAACTCGTCGCGCTGTTCGAAGCGGCCGTACTTGCTGCCGCCCTTGCCACGCTCGCGCGACTTCATCGACACCTGTTCCGGCGGCACGCCGAATACTTCACGCGCGGCCGCCAGCAGCTCGTTGCGGCGACGGCGCACGTCGTTTTCCGGAATCGCCGCCGGTGCCGCATATTCCTGCACGTGCAGGAACGTGCGGCGCTGGCCACCGTCTTCCTCGTAGACGTCGATGGCGGCCGCGTACTCCGGCAGGTCGGCATCGTAGGCGCGGAAGCAGGTGATGTCCTCGCGGGCGCGCCAGCTCTTGAACTTCTTCAGGTTCTTGCGCAGGCGGTTGGCCACCATCTGCGCACCTTCGCTCAGCTCGCGCGGCTGCGCCGGGTCGCGGCCCGGCACGGCGATCGGGTCGCAGACGATCAGCGCGCATTCCAGCGCGCCGTTGAACATCTGGTACTTCTTGCCGGCGCGCAGGCCGGTGGCGAAGGCCAGTTCATCGTTGCCGCACAGCAGGCTGGCGCGCCACTGCGGCACCGCCTTCTGCAGGGCATTGCCCAGCGCGCGGTACAGCGCCGGATCGGCGGCCAGGCGCTCGTCGTACGGCGGGTTGCAGACCACCGCACCGATCTCCTGTTCCGGCGCGGCCAGGTCGGCGACGTCGGCGCGGGTGAAGCGGATCGCATGGGCGACGCCCGCTACTTCGGCATTCTCGCGCGCCGCCTGGATCGCGGTCGGGTCGATGTCGCTGCCGTGGATGACCGGCTTCAACGCTGCCAGGCCGGCCGCTTCGCGGTCACGTGCCTCGCTCTGGATGGCCTTCCAGGCGGCCTTGTCGAAGCCCAGCCAGCGGCTCGGCGGCAGGCTGCCGTGGCGCATCAGGCCGGGGGCAACGTCGGCGGCCATCAGCGCGCCTTCGATCAGCAGCGTGCCGCTACCGCACATCGGGTCCAGCAGGCCACCACCAGCGGCGTGCAGGCGCGGCCACTGAGCGCGCAACAGCAGCGCGGCAGCCAGGTTTTCCTTCAGCGGCGCCTCGTGGGCTGCACCGCGCCAGCCACGGCGGTGCAGCGGGCCGCCGCCCAGGTCGATCGACAGCGAGGCACGGCCCTTGCGCAGCGACAGGTTCACGCGCACGTCGGGCAGGTCGGTGTTGACCGACGGGCGTTCCAGGCCTTCGTCACGCATGCGGTCGACGATGGCGTCCTTGATCCGCTGCGCCGCGAAGCGCGCATGGGTGATCTTGTCACCGGACACGTGCGCGTCCACCGCCAGGGTCATTTCCGGCTTGATGTGCTCGTGCCACGGCAGCGCACGCACGCCGTCGTACAGGGCCTGCTCGTCCGGGCACTCGAACTCGTCGATCGGCCACAGCACGCGGCTGGCCAGGCGCGACCACATGACGATCCGCAGCGCCTGCTCCAGTTCGCCGTCGGCGTTGACGCCGGCAATGGTGGCGGTGGCCTTGCCAAGGCCCAGGGCCGACAGTTCATCGGCAAGCAGGTATTCCAGGCCCTTGGCGCAGGAGACGAAGAATTTCACGGGATCGGTTCGCAGGTGGTCGGGCGCGGCACAGGGGCCGGGCCAGTCGGAAAGGAGGGCCGTAGGCACGGCCGGCAGGCCCGCGCCGGGGGCGGCGGGGCTGCCATTGTAGTCAAAGCGGGCGGGCGCGCCGTGCGCCCGGGCTTCACAGCTGGCGCAGCAGGCGCTCGAAGGCCTGCGCGGAGGCCTCCACGTGGTGCTCAAGGCGGTGCCCATCATCGACCAGCAGCAGCTGCGCCGAACGCGCCTGCGCCCAGGCGATGACCCCGGCGGCCGGCACCACCTCGTCGTGCCAGGCCTGCACCACCGTGGTCGGCACCGCGGCGGCGTCCAGCGCCGGCATCGGGCCCATGGTGGTCGGTGGCACCATCAGGAACAGGCCGGCCACCGGCACCTGCAGCGAGGCGATGGCGGAAATGTAGGCACCGAGGCTGGAGCCGGCCAGCACCACCGGCCCCTGCCCGGCGGCAATGGCGGCACGCTCGACCAGGCGGCGCAGGCGGGTCGGCACGTCGCCCACCCGGCTGACCTCGCTCATCGCGTCCAGGTCGGTGTAGTCGGGGCGTTCATGGGTCCAGCCCAGGCGTTGTGCCACCTCGGCCAGCGCGGTGACCTTGGTCGCGTCCGGGCCGCTCTCGAAACCGTGCGACAGGATGCAGTGGCCGCGGCTCATGCGCGCGCTCCGCGCGAGCGGGCCGATGAGGAAAGGGAAGGCAGGTTCATGCCGCAATGCTAGCATCGCCGGATGCCCAACCCGCTCCTGCCCGGCCTGCAAGTGCAGCCCCTGCCCTACCACGACCGCCTGCCGCTGCGCGACCCGGCCACGCTGGAGATGGTGGTGATCCACTGTACCGAGCTGCCCGACCTGGCGATGGCCCGCGAGTACGGCGAGCGCGTGCTGTACGACAGTGGCGCCGGCAACAGCGGCCATTTCTACATCGATCGCGACGGTCGCGTGGTGCAGTACGTGGCACCGGATCGTGTGGCCCACCATGTGCGCGGCATGAACGCGCAGACGCTGGGCATCGAGCTGGTCAACACCGGGCGCTACCCGCACTGGTTCGACAGCCGCCACCAGACGATGGACGAGCCGTACACCGAGGCGCAGCTGGTGGCGTTGGAACACCTGCTGCTGGCGCTGGTGGCGCACTATCCGTCGCTGCGGCGGATTGCCGGGCACGACCAGCTGGATCTGGAGCAGGTAGTGGCCAGCGACGATCCAACGCTGCGAGTGGCGCGCAAGCGTGATCCGGGGCCGTTGTTTCCGTGGGCGAGGATTCTGGCGAAGGTGCCGCTGCAGTCGGTGGGTTGATCGGCAGGGCTGCGCCCTGCACCCGCAGAGGCAACGTCAACGTCAACGTCAAAAGCGGGCTGTCGGTGGGATGGCGGGGTGGGGGGGGGGGGGGGGGGGGGGGGGGGGG
>NZ_JASJSU010000093.1:0-7832 GCF_030237045.1 Stenotrophomonas maltophilia group sp. Smal17 | reverse complement strand
ACGCCGTAAATACGTCCATGTAGGCTCGGTCGCCGCATCCATGCGGCTCACGCCCCCGCAACCGGACCCACCCCGCCTTCGACAGATTCCGGCTGCTGTGGGTGGGTGTCGACCTTGGTCGACACGGTAGATCCACGACATGCGTGGATGAACGTCGAATCGATCGGAACGAGCCTTTGTAGAGTCGAGCCATGCTCGACTGCTTCATGCGCGATGCGTGCGAGGGTACGAGCTCAGGCGCCGGTCGCCACCGGGCGGCTGCTGTCGCTGACCCAACCGCTCCAGGAGTCGGCGTAGATGCGTGCGCCGGACAAACCGGCCGATTCCATCGCCAGCAGCAGATGGCAGGCCGTCACGCCAGAGCCGCACATCAGCACCACCTGTTGCGGATCGCGGTTGCCGATCACGCCCTGCAGTTCGGCGCGCAGTTCCTGTGCATCACGCAGGCGGCCGTCGAGGACGTTCAGGGCGAACGGCCGGTTGACCGCACCCGGTACGTGGCCGGCGACCGGGTCCAGCGGCTCCACCTCGCCGCGGAAACGTTCGCCCGCACGGGCGTCGACCAGCCAACCCGGCGCGTGCTTCAGCCGCGCAGAGATTTCATCGGCATTGGCGATCTGGGTGGTATCGAAACGCCCCGGATAGGCCGGCAGCGCTGCCGCCGCCTCCTGCCCCGTTGCCAGCGGATGGCCGGCAGCCTGCCAGGCGGCGATGCCGCCGTCGAGCACCGCCACCCGGCCATGGCCGAGCAGGCGCAGCAACCACCACAGCCGCGCGGCGGCCATGCTGCCGTCGCTGCCGTCGTAGACCACCACCTGGGTATCCGGACCAATGCCCCATTGGCCCAGCTTCGCGGCGAAGGCGTCGCTGTCCGGCAGCGGATGGCGACCATGGCCCACGCGCGACAGGTCGGACAGGTCGCGATTGAGATCGGCGTAGACCGCACCCGGGATGTGCCCTGCAAGGTACTGGCCGCCACCGGCCTGCGGATCAGCCAGCGAGGACCGCGCATCGACCACGCGTACGGCGGTACTGGCAGTAGCACGTGCGTCGACCACGCGAACGCCCTCGCCCAATGCAGCGGCCAGGGTGGCGACATCGACCAGGGTGGTCCACGGCGGATCGATCGGCTTCATTGCACTTGCTCCAGGCGGCGACGCAGGTTGTAGAGGATGGCCGCGGTCGCGCCCCAGATGCGCTGGCCCGGCCAGCCGTATTCAAGGACGTGGCGGATGCGGCCGCGATGATTGATTTCGACCTGGCGCAGGTTGTCGGCAGCCATCAGGTAATCCAGCGGCACCTCGAACACCTCGGCCACTTCGCTGGGTTGTGGCACCGGCACGAAGTCCGGATCGACCACCGCCACCACCGGCGTGACCCGGTAACCGGTGATCGTCACGAAGGGATCCAGGTATCCCAGCGCCTGCACCTGGCCGGGCGCCAGCGCGATTTCTTCCTGGCTCTCGCGCAGCGCAGCGGCCAGTGCATCGGGGTCGTCCGGTTCGGTGCGTCCGCCGGGGAAGCCAACCTGGCCACCATGGGTGCGCAGGGTTTCGGTGCGACGGGTGAGGATGACCTGTGCGCCGTTGGCGCGCGGCACGATGCCGGCCAGCACGGCGGCTTCCACGGGTGGCCCGGGCGGCAGCAGGTCACTCAGTTCGCTGCGGTTCCAGCCGTCGCCGGCCGGCGGCACGGCCAGCGGATGCAGCGCGCGCATCAGGCGTTCGTGGTCGGCCAGCGAGCCGCGCAGCGATTGCTGAAGCTGTTCGCGCAGCGGTTGCACGCGATGCAGGATGCGGCTGCGTTCCTCGTTGCTCATCGACGACCACCTTGCGATCTCGTCGAGATGCCGCCCGCAGCCGGTGCACTGCCGGTCTGGATCCAGCTTGCACACTCCGATGCAGGGACTTGCGACAACACGCGCCGATTCTTCCGTTGTTTGCACCCTGCAACAGTAGCGCGAATGGCCTGGATTTGCGCGCCACGCATTGCGCAAACAAAAACGCGCCGGTGGGATCACCGGCGCGTTTCGTTTACGGCTTCGATATTACTTGACGCTGACCAGCTTGATCTCGAACTGCACAGCCACGTTCGGCGGGAACGGGGTGCGCGGGTCGGCACCGTAGGCCTGGTCCGGCGGCAGGGTGACTTCCCACTTCGAGCCTGCCGGCATCTGCAGCAGGGTCTCGCGCATGGCCTTCATTTCGACTTCGCTGACCTTGATCGACGGGATCTGCTGGGCCGGACGGGCTTCGGTCGGACGCTGGCCGTACGGGAACGGACCGGCCACTTCCAGCTGCACGGTGCTGGCCTGGGTCGGCTTGGCACCCTTGCCGGCTTCGATCACGCGGTACTGGACGCCGCTCGGCAGGGACTGCACGCCGGCCTTGGCCTTGTTCGCCGCGATGAACTGATCGCTCTTGGTCTTGTTTTCGGCAGCAGCCTTTTCGTACTCGGCCTTGGCGGCCTGGGCACGGCCCTGCTCGCGCTTCTGGAACGCTTCAACGGCCGGCTTCAGCTGCTCGGCGGTGATCGCCGGCTGCTTCTTGGCGTAGGCGTCCTGCAGACCCTTCACCACCGAGTTGATGTCCAGCTGCTCACCGCGACCGGTCAGCTCCGCCAGGTTGTTGCCGTAGTCGTAACCGAAGTAGTAGCTCAGCTTGCCCTTTTCGGACGAAACGTCCTGGGCGAAGGCATTGCCCGTCAGGGCCAGGGCCGCGACGGCGACCGCGATAGAACGCAACTTCATCAAACAGTTCTCCAGGGGTGGTAACTCAGGGACGTTCTGCGCCGCCCTGAGGCGACGGGTTAGGATAACGGGCGCAACGTGTAACCGCTACTCACGATGCAGGCTATGACCCGTCTGCGTTCGCGGAGTTCAATATCACTTTTTTTTAACGTTCCAGGAGTTTCCCCGTGGCCGATGCCCTGATCGCTGTCGCCGACGACGGCGCCATCCGCACCGTGACCGTCCAGCGCCCGGACAAGCTCAACGCCCTCAATGCCGCGACCCTGCAGGCCCTGGCCGAGGCGTTCAGCGCCGCCGCCGCCGACCCGGAGGTACGCGTGGTGGTGCTGACCGGCGCCGGCCCCAAGGCCTTCGTGGCCGGCGCCGACATCGCCGAGATGAACACGCTCAGCGCCGTTCAGGGACGTGATTTCTCGCTGCTCGGCCAGGGCCTGATGCGCCAGATCGAACGCATGCCCAAGCCAGTCATCGCGCGCGTGAATGGTTTTGCGCTGGGTGGCGGCCTGGAACTGGCGATGGCCTGCCACCTGCGCATCGCCGCCGATACCGCCAAGGTCGGCCAACCGGAAATCAACCTCGGCCTGATCCCGGGCTTCGGTGGCAGCCAGCGCCTGCTGCGCCTGTGCGGCCGTGCCGCCACCCTGGAGCTGTGCCTGCTGGGTGCACCGGTCAATGCAGCACGTGCGCTGGAACTGGGCATCGTCAACGAGGTGGTGCCTGCCGACGCGCTGGACAGCCGCGTGCAGGACGTGGCCCGCCAGCTGGCACGTTCGGCGCCGCTGGCGCTGCGTGGCCTGCTCGATGCGGTGCACGTGGGCGGCGAGTGCAGCCTGGAAGCGGGCCTGGAGTACGAAAGCGCACAGTTCGGCCTGCTGTTTGCCACCGAGGACATGCGCGAAGGCACCAGTGCCTTCCTGCAGCGCCGTCCGCCCGCCTTCCAGAACCGCTGACGCCATGGCATCCCGACCCAACCCTGCGCAGCTGTTCGCCCGGGTCCAGGCAGACGATCTCGATGGCGCCCTGCAGGCCGGGCTGATGGACTATGTCGCCCGTGCCGGCGACGAACAGTTGCTGCCCGGCCACCCCGAGTTGCCGCAGCGCCTGCAGCAGGCCCAGCAGCAGCTGCACGCCGCGTGGGCCGCGCGCGAACGCTACCGCGCCCGTGCGGTGCGGCTGGCACGCCGAGAGGCCGAACGCGACGCACGTCGGACACCGGCCCCGGCGCCGGACGTGAAGCCGGCCCTGCCCGCGGCAGCGGCGGCCATCCTCGCCCGGGCCAAGGCCCGCGCCACCGGCAAGGAGCAGTAATGGCCACGGTGAAGAAGACCGCGCGCGCACCGGCGCGCCGTGGCGGCGTGATGCCGCGTGCCGACGTGGTGGAAATGTTCACCCGCCTGCGCGAACTCAATCCGCACCCGAAGACCGAACTGGAATACAGCTCGCCGCTCGAACTGCTGGTGGCGGTGGCGCTGTCGGCACAGGCCACCGACGTCGGCGTCAACAAGGCCACGCGCCGCCTGTTCCCGGTGGCCAACACGCCGGCGAAGATCCTCGCGCTGGGCGAGGACGGCCTGAAGCAGTACATCGCCACCATCGGCCTGTTCAACGCCAAGGCGAAGAACGTGATCGCCACCTGCGCGATCCTGCTGGAGAAGCATGGCGGCGAAGTACCGCGTGACCGCGATGCGCTGGAGGCGCTGCCCGGCGTCGGCCGCAAGACCGCCAACGTGGTGCTCAACACGGCGTTCGGCGAGCCGGTGATGGCGGTGGATACGCATATCTTCCGCGTGGCCAACCGCACCGGGCTGGCCCCCGGCAAGAACGTGCGCGAGGTGGAAGACAAACTGGTGAAGGCGATTCCGGCCGAGTTCCTGCTCGACGCGCATCACTGGCTGATCCTGCACGGCCGCTATGTGTGCAAAGCGCGCAAGCCGGATTGCCCGGGCTGCGTGATTGCCGACCTGTGCCGGTTCAAGGACAAGACCACGGCCGAAGCGTGACGCGGACCGTGTTGTGACGAAACGAAGACGGCGGGCACCAGGCCCGCCGTCTCGCTTTCAGACACTGTTTTCAGATGATCAGAACGACAGGTCGCCCCAGACGCCGAATTCCTTGGTCTTGTCGTTCTTCTTGTCGCCGGCGTTGGCCAGGTGCGTGTACTTGTACACGGTCGACAGCTTGAGGTTCTTCATGACCGGGAACTCGACACCGACGTTCCAGTACTTGTCGCTCAGGGTCGGGTCCAGGGTCTTGCTGACGTCGGTGTCATCGTAACGACCGAACACGTTGATGCCGCCGTCGGTGACGCGCACGCTGCCCCACACCGACCAGCCGCTGGTCTTGTCGGTGGCAACGGTCAGCACGTTGTTGAGGTTCTTGGCCTGGAAGTACTCGCCACCGACGCGGAAGTTGCTGTCGGCGTAGGCCACCATCGCGTTGGCGCGGGTGTAGGTGTTCTCGGCGCTCTGGATGTCGGTTTCCTTGCCCAGCTTGCCGCTGTAGCCACCGACGGCGACCACGAAGTTCTCGTTCGGGGTGTAGGCCACGCGGCCTTCCACGTCCATGCCCTTGCTGCGGGTCGGGTTCTTGTAACCGGCGCCGGACACGACCGAGACGGCGTAGTTGAAGTTGTTGCCCAGGTTGCCGAAGCCATGCAGGCCCCAGTCGGACGAGTTGCCGTACTTCAGGCGATCGGTCAGGGTGTTCTCGACATAACGCATGCCGTAGAACTTCTCGACGTACGGGATCCACGGCATGTCGGCGGCACCGACGCGCAGGTTGAAGGCCGGGTCGAAGCTGCCCTGCACGTAAGCCTTCTTGACGAACAGTTCGGTATTGCCGATGGCCGAGCTGTACTGGAAGTCGGTGGTCAGGTTCGCCGACCAGATGTCGTTGAACTTGTGGTCGACGGTCAGGTAGAAGCGCTTGACGTCCAGACCGGTGCCACTGGCGGCGGTGTCCTTGCCGTTGCTGGTCTTGTCGATGTTGGTCAGGTCGAAGAACATGCGACCGCCGATCTTGTTGTCATTGACCAGCTTGGCCAGCTTGTCGACGCTGGTCTGGGTCTTCTGTGCACCTTCCAGGGCCTGGGCCTGGGTGATGTTCACTTCGGACTGCGCGTCGGACTGCGCCTGCAGCGCCTGCGAGTCGCTCTGCAGCTGCTGGACCTGGGCCTGCAGAGCAGCGATCTGCGCCTGCAGCTGCTGCAGCTGTGCCTGGGATACGCCCGTGCTGGCGGGAGCTGCGAAGGCGTCGGCGGAAACCAGACCGAGGCTTGCAACGACCGCGGCGGCGAGCAAATGGGAACGCATTTTGGATTTCTCCAGAGGGTTGGAATGGCTTGGGCAGAACGCCACGCCGGCAGGCCGGTCAAGCGTTTTGCGAACATTCCGTTAAAACCATGACAGCCGAATGACAACCTGAGCACCAACCACAGATTTCTTCGTGCGGTCATGCGTACGACGCATTTGTCGCGCCATCCTTGTCGATCCCTTGCGGCATATGGCGTGATGTATCGGGGCCGACGCGCAGGCCGCCCGCCGCGCGGCATCCACCTGCCGCCCGGTTGCGCACGAAAAACGCCGGATCGCTGCGGAATGCCCGGAGCACGCATGCATCGGACAGGCCGTCAGCGACATATAGAAAGGGGTCACAACGGGGGCGTCGTTCCTTCACGCCCCTGCCGCACAGGCGCCGGGCAGCGCTGTCATGGATGCGTCATACAACGGTCCCTGCGCTGTCATCGAACCGTTATGGAATGTGCACCGGGCGGGTAACCCCGCATCCCAATCAACCCAGGAGCCACCCCGTGATCCACGCCTTCAAGTCGCGCGTTGCCGTTGCCGTCTTCGCAGCGTCGTCCGTGTTCGCCGCCAACGCCGCTGAAATCACCGGCGCGGGCGCCTCGTTCATCTACCCGGTGATGTCGAAGTGGTCGGCCGACTACAACGCCGCCACCAGCAACAAGGTCAACTACCAGTCGATCGGCTCCGGCGGTGGTATCGCCCAGATCAAGGCCAAGACCGTTGATTTCGGCTCGTCCGACGCCCCGCTGAAGCCGGAAGAACTGGCTGCTTCGGGCCTGGCCCAGTTCCCGTCGGTGATCGGCGGCGTGGTGCCGGTGGTCAACGTGGCCGGCATCGCTCCGGGCGCGCTGAAGCTGGACGGCACCGTGCTGGCCAACATCTTCCTGGGCAAGATCAAGACCTGGAACGACCCGGCCATCGCCGCGCTGAACCCGGGCCTGACCCTGCCGAGCGCCAAGATCACCGTCGTGCACCGTTCGGACGGTTCGGGCACCACCTTCAACTTCGTCAACTACCTGTCCAAGGTCAGCCCGGAGTGGAAGAGCTCGGTCGGTGAAGGCACCTCGGTCCAGTGGCCGGCCGGCATCGGCGGCAAGGGCAACGAAGGCGTTGCTGCCTACGTGAAGCAGATCAAGGGCGGCATCGGCTACGTCGAACTGTCCTACGCACTGCAGAACAAGCTGTCGTACACCGCGATGAAGAATGCCGCCGGCAAGTTCGTGCAGCCGAGCGATGCCTCGTTCGCCGCCGCTGCCGCCAGCGCCGACTGGGCCAGCGCCAAGGACTTCTACCTGGTGATGACCAACGCCCCGGGCGCCGAGTCCTGGCCGATCACCGCCACCAACTTCATCCTGGTGCACAAGAAGCCGAAGAACGCTGCCAACGGCAAGGCCACCCAGGAGTTCTTCCGCTGGGTCTACAAGAGCGGCGACGCCCAGGCGCGCCAGCTTGACTACGTGCCGCTGCCGGACAGCCTGGTCCGCCAGATCGAGACCTACTGGTCGCAGAACCTGAAGTAAGCAAGCGCGTTCCCCCGCAGGAACGGGATCGGCGGGTCCTCTCTCCCCCGCCGATCCCACCCGGGCGCGAGATCCTCGAGATCTCGCGCCTTTCTCGTTTGCCGGTGGCGTCGAGCTTGCTCGACTGCCCCGGGTGGGTAGAGTCGAGCTTGCTCGACTGCTCCTGGTCGGCCCTGGTCGAGCAAGCTCGACTCTACGAAGGGCCAAGGACTCGGCTGGGTGCTGGAGTGTGCGGACCAACGGTCCGCACCTACCGAG
>NZ_JASJSU010000092.1:0-16302 GCF_030237045.1 Stenotrophomonas maltophilia group sp. Smal17 | reverse complement strand
GTCCCGGCTGCACGGATCACTTACGGCTGCTTGGCACCGAAATTACCGCAACCGTGGTACTGGCGCGTGCCGATGGTCAGATTCACCTTGGCGTCGAATGATTCGCCACTCATGTCGTCCTGGCAGGTGGTGCGCTGGAAGCTGAGCTTGACGTCGGTACCATCGGCCGCCTTTCCGCTCCAGCCATCGGCGCCTTCGGTGGGCTTGGCCACGTCGAAGCGGCGCTCACCATAATCCACTTCCACCTGCAGGCCGGGCCTGTCGCCATCCACGACGGCCAGCCAGCCCGGTTCGTTGCCGGTGGCACGGAACGCCGCGTTGCCGGCGCTGCCATCGCCCTCGATGGCTTCCACCGCGTGGCATTCGCGGTCCGGCTCGCCCTTCAGGCTCAACAGGCCGTCATCGCTGCCCTTGGTCCAGAAGCTGTTGCCCTGGCCATCACCATACTTCGCGCCCGACGCCGCACGCTCGGAGGTCATCGCAAAGGTGCGATCGCCAATCACCACCGTGGCCGCATCCTCGCCATTGAAGGTCGCGCGCACGTTCAGATCGCCGCATTGGTACAGGGTCTCGCTGCCGGCGCCGGTGCCGGGGCTGGCAGCCGGTTCGGGCGCAGCCGGCGGTGCGGCATCATTGCCGCCCGCAGCCGGCGGTTGCGCCGGCTGGCACGCGGCCAGCACCAATGCCAGGGAGGCTGCCAACAGACTGGGAACTACACGCATGGCTCGACTCCTTGTCGACACTACTGAGAGGTTCGACCCTATCACCTGGCGGTGAGCGGGGCCTGAAAGCGGCCTGACCACGCTCACGCGGCCAGCACCGCCATCGACAGCAGTTGAGCGCCGCCGTCGCCGGAACTGCAGGTCCATACCCGCAGCAGGCGCAGTTTCAGTTCGCGCTCGCGGTCCTGCCGGTACACCGCCAGGCGCACGTCGCTGGACAACAGCGCCAACCGCCCGCACAGCAGCGTCTCCACCGTGTCCACCTGCAGGCTGCGCACCTGCAGATGGCCTGCGAGCCACTCGCCCAGCCAGGGCAGGTCGAGCATGCGCCCGCCCTGGCCATCCATCATGAACAGCGCTGGCGATACCAGCGTGCCCAGCGCATCGTGGTCGCCGGCCAGCAGTGCCTGGCACAGGCGCTGCTCCAGTGCGATCAACTGCAGTTCATGCAGGTCTTCAACGATGTTCCGTTCCATCCACGGATCCTTCCGGCATCGGCCGGCGCCTGCGCAGGCGTTGCGCGATCCATTGCCGCGCGCCCTGCACCACTACATAGAAGACCGGCACGAAGAACACCGCCAGCACGGTCGCACTGACCATGCCGCCGAACACGCCGGTTCCGATCGCCTGCTGGGTTTCCTTCGACGCACCCTGCGCCAGCATCAGCGGCACCACGCCCAGCGCGAATGCCAGCGAGGTCATCACGATCGGCCGCAGGCGCAGCCGCGCCGCCTCCAGCGCCGCTTCGGCCAGGCCGCGCCCCTGCTGCTGCAGCTGCCGCGCGAACTCGACGATGAGAATTGCGTTCTTCGCCGACAGCCCGATCACCGTGATCATGCCCACCTTGAAGAACACATCATTGGGCATGCCGCGCAACAGCACCGCCGCGACCGCACCGAGCAGGCCCAGCGGCACCACCAGCATCACCGCCAGTGGAATCGACCAGCTCTCGTACAGCGCCGCCAGTACCAGGAACACCACCAGCATCGACAACAGCAGCAGCCACGGTGCCTGTGCGCCCGATTCGCGCTCCTGCAGCGATTGGCTGGTCCACTGCAGGGCGAAGCCGGAGGGCAGCTGCCTGGCCAACCGCTCCATCTCCGCCATCGCCTGACCGGTCGAGACGCCCGATGCCGGTGCGCCGGACAGATTCAGCGCCGGGAAACCGAGATAGCGCTGCAGCTGCAGCGGCGCTTCGGTCCAGTGCGGCGTGACCAGTTCGGACAGCGCCACCATGCCGCCTTCGCTGTTGCGCACGTACAGCTTCAGCACGTCCTCCAGTTCCATGCGATGCGGCGCATCGGCCTGCAGGATCACCTGCTGCAACCGGCCCTTGTTGGGGAAATCGTTGACGTACTGCGAGCCCATCGCTGCCGACAGCGTGCTGCTGATGTGCTCGAAGCCCACGCCCATCGCCTCGGCCTTGGCGCGGTCGATGTCCAGCCGCACGCTGGTGCCGGCCGGCAGGCCATCGGCGTGCACCTCCGACAGCAGCCGGCTGGCCTCGGCCAGTTTCAGCAGCTGCTGCAGGGCCGCACGCAACTCGGCCTGGTTCTGCCCGGTGCGTGCCTGCAGGGCCAGCGAGAAACCGGACGAACGCCCCAGGCTGTCGATTGCCGGCGGCATCACGCTCATCACCTCGCCCTCGGCGACGGCCGCCATTGCCTTCTGCGCCGCCGCCACCTCACCGGCTGCGGTGGCACCGGCGCGCTCGCCCCAGTCCTTCAGCATGGTGTAGGTCAGCGCCGCGCTCGGGCCCGAACCGGAAAAGCTGTAGCCGAGGATCGACTGGTTGGAGCCGATGCCCGGGCGCGACGCCACGTGCCGTTCGTAGGCTTCGACCACCGCCAGGGTGCGCTCGGCCGTGGCTTCGGCGGGCAGCTGGATCGAGGTCATGAAATAGCCCTGGTCCTCTTCCGGCAGGAACGCGCCGGGCAGCCAGTGCAGGCCCAGCAGCAACGCGGCCACCAGCGCGGCGAACACGCCCATCACCCGCCCGCTCCGCTGCAGCACCGAGGCCACGCCGCGCTGGTAACGCCCGGTCATCCTCTCGAAGCCGCGATTGAAGGCGCCGAAAAGCCCGCCACGACCGTGATGACCATGGCTGTTCGGGCGCAACAAGGTCGCGCACAGCGCCGGGGTCAGGCTCAGCGCCAGCAGCGCCGAGAACAGGATCGACACCGCCATCGCCACGGTGAACTGGCGGTAGATCGCGCCCACCGAGCCGCTGGCCAACGCCATCGGAATGAACACCGCGGTCAGTACCAGGGTGATGCCGATCACCGCGCCGGTCAGCTCGCGCATCGCCTTGATGGTGGCCTCGCGCGGTGGCAGGCCCTCCTCAGCCATGATCCGCTCCACGCCCTCGACCACCACGATCGCATCGTCGACGATGATGCCGATCGCCAGCACCATGCCGAACATGGTCAGCACGTTGATCGAGAAGCCGAGCGCCAGCATCACCGCGAAGGTGCCCAGCAGTGCGATCGGGGCGACCAGCGCCGGAATCAGCGTATAGCGCCAGTTCTGCAGGAACAGGTACATCACCGCGAACACCAGCAGCATCGCCTCCAGCAGCGTCTGCACCACCTTCTGGATCGAGATCTTGACGAACGGCGCGGTGTCGAACGGAATGCTCGACTCCACGCCACGCGGCAGCAGCGGCGCCAGCTCGGCCATGCGCTCGCGCACTGCGGCGGCGGTTCGCACTGCATTCGCGCCCGGGCGCAGCTGCACGCCGGCCGCCGTCGCCGGGTGGCCGTCCTCCCGCGTGCCCCAGGCATAACTCTGTGCGCCCAGCTCCACGCGTGCGACATCGCCCAGCACGACCCGCGAACCGTCGGCGCCCGCGCGCAGCACGATGGCGGCGAACTGTTCCGGCGTAGACAACTGGCCGTCGGCACTCAGCGGCACGGTGATGCGCTGGCCGGGGACGCCCGGCGAATCGCCGATGCGGCCTGGCGAGATCTCCAGGTTCTGCTGCTCGATGGCCGCGGCCACATCGCCCATGGTCAAGCCATAGCCGGTCAACCGGGTCGGGTCCAGCCATACCCGCATGGCCTGCTCGGCACCGAACAGCTGCACGCGGCCGACGCCATCGATGCGGCGCAGCTCTTCGATGATGTTGCGCGCCATGAAGTCACCCAGCGCCGCCTCACTGACACTGGCATCCGGCGAGCGCAGGCCGACCAGCATCAGGAAGCCGGAATCGGCCGCTTCCACGAACAGGCCGTTCTGGCGCACGCTGCGCGGCAGGCGGGGTTCGATCGCCTTGATCCGGTTCTGCACATCCACCTGCGCCAGCTCCGGGTTGGTCCCCGGCTTGAAGGTGGCGGTGATCGAGGCTTCGCCGGAGGTATCCACCGACGATTCGAAGTACAGCAGGTGCTTGACGCTGGACAGCTCGCGCTCGATCAGGCCGACCACCGCGTCGTTCAGCGTCTGCGGGCTGGCCCCCGGGTAGCTGGCATAGATGCTGACGCTGGGCGGCGCAACGGCCGGATAGCGCTCCACGGCCAGGCGCGGAATCGCCAGTACGCCCGCCAGGATGATGAAGATCGCCAGCACCCAGGCGAACACCGGGCGATCGATGAAGAAACGTGCCATGTTGGATTTCCCTGGAGAGACTGGCCCGGGAAAGGCTCAGCCCTTGCTGCCGGCCTGCATCGCACCGGCGCTGGCGACCGGCCGCTGCCAGTCGCGCGCATCGACCACCACGCCTTCCTGCAGGCGCTCCTGGCCCTCGACCACCACCCGCTCGCCGGCCTTCAGCCCGTGCCGGACCAGCCACTGGCGATCAACGCTGCCGTCGACCTCCAGCGTGCGGATCACCGCCTTGCCATCGCCCGCGATCACCCAGGCATAGGCCTGGCCACCCGCGCTGCGCAGCACCGCCTGCTGCGGCACGGTCAGCGCACTGGCCGGGGCGCCGCGCGGCACCCTGGCACGCACGTACATGCCCGGCAGCAGCTGGCGCTGCGGATTGTCGACCAGGATGCGCAGGATCACATCACCGGTACGCGCATCGACGTTGATGCCGGAGAACAGCAGCTGGCCACGCTCGGACAGCGGCTTGCCGGCCGCGCCGATGATCGTCACCGGCAGTTCGCCACCGCCGGCGGCGCTGCGCTGCAGCGACTCCAACTGCGCGGCCGGCTGGCGCACGTCGACGTAGACCTGGTCGATCTGCTGCACCACCGCCATCGGCTCGGCATCGGCGACCCCGACCAGCGCGCCTTCGCTCACCAGTGCCTGGTCGATGCGGCCGGCAATCGGCGCACTGACCGTGGCGTAGCGCAGGTCGAGCTGGCGGCGGGCCAGGATCGCGCGTGCTTCGTTCACTGCCGCGCGCGCCTGTTCGTACTCGGCACTGGCATCATCGCGATGCTGCTGGCTGACCGCCTGCGCGGCGGCCAGCGCATGCAGGCGCTGCGACTGCACGCGGCTGCGGCCCAGCGCCGCTTCACTGCGCTGCAGCGCAGCCAGCGCCGAATCGACGTCGGCACGGAATGCCGCCGGATCGATCTGGAACAGGGCCTGGCCAGCACTTACTTCGGCGCCCTGCTCGAACAGGCGGCGCTGCACGATGCCGCCCACCTGCGCGCGGATCTGCGCCGTGCGTACCGCGGCCACGCGACCGGGCAGTTCGTCGTCACGCTGCACCACCTGCGGGCCGACGGTGACCACGCTGACGCGCGGTGCGGCTTCGGGGGTGGCTTCGGGGGAGGAGCAGGCCGTCATGGCCAGAGCGAAGGCCGCGATCAACGCGGCCGGAGTCCTGAAGGTTCTCATTGCTGTGCACAATGCCGCGCGGGCGGCTGAAAGGTTCTGAAGAACGCAGTGTGCGGGGCGATGATGGGGTTTCGATGGAGGAACTGTGGAGATACGATGGAGGCAAGCACCTTAAGGCCCCGCCCCCGCATGCATGCCTCCCCTGCCCTGGCCGCCCTCGTCCTGATTGTCGAGGATGAGGCCGAGATCGCCGATATTCTCACCGCCTATCTGGAACGCGAAGGACTGCGCACCCTGCGTGCCGCCGATGGCCACGGCGCGCTCGACCTGCACCGCAGCGCCCGCCCCGACCTGGTCCTGCTGGACGTGCAGCTGCCTCGCCTGGATGGCTGGAGCGTGTTGACCCAGCTGCGCCAGCGTGGCGAAACGCCGGTGATCATGCTGACCGCGCTGGACCAGGACCTGGACAAGCTGACCGCACTGCGCATGGGCGCCGACGACTACGTGGTCAAGCCGTTCAACCCGGCCGAGGTGGCTGCGCGCGTGCGCGCCGTGCTGCGGCGTACGCTGCGCGCCTCGCGCGTGGATGCACCCAGCGCGCTGCGCGTGGGCCCGCTGCTGATCGACTCGGCAACCCATGCCGTGCACGTGGAGGGCGACGGCTACAGCCATGAAGTCCTGCTCACCCTCACCGAGTTCAAGCTGCTGCACTGCATGGCACTGGCCCCCACGCGCATCTTCAGCCGCAGCGAACTGATGCACGAGTGCCTGCCGGAGAGCGAGGCGCTGGAGCGAACCGTCGACAGCCATGTCAGCAAGCTGCGCCGCAAGCTGGATGAGGTGGGCATGCTCAATGTACCGGCCAGCGTGCGCGGCGTCGGTTACCGGTTGATGGCCGACCGCTGATGGGCACCCTGCGCCGCTCCGGCCTGAGCCGCCACATCATCGTCTCGATGTCGCTGATGGTGATCGGCGTGATCGTGATGATGATCCTGTCGTCGTGGCTGTTGTATGCGGTGCTGGTCGAGTTCTTCCCCGGCAGTGCCGAGGAGCCGGAAAGCTGGCTGCCTACCGGGCCGGAGCTGGCGTGGATGGTCGGGGTGATCCTGACCGGACTGGCCCTGGCCATCGCCGCCTCGTTCCGGCTTGCGCACCGCATCCTGTCGCCGTTGAATTCGCTGGTCGACAGCGTCCGCGCGCTGGCCGGCGGCGATCTCGGTGCACGCGCCAGTGTCGAAGAAAACTCGCCGGGCGAAGTAGCCACCCTGGTCGAAGACTTCAATGCGATGGCGCGGCGCCTGCAGCACATGGAGAGCGAGCGGGCCATGTGGCACGCCGCCATCGCCCACGAGCTGCGCACGCCGGTGACGATCCTGCGTGGCCGCCTGCAGGGGCTGGCCGAGGGCGTGTTCCAGCCTGACGAATCACAGTTCCGCAGCCTGCTTGCCCAGGTCGAGGGCCTGTCGCGCCTGATCGAGGACCTGCGCGTGCTGAGCCTGTCCGACAATGCACGGCTGGACGTGCGCCGCGCGCGCACCGACGTGGTGGCCGAGGTGCATTCGGTGATGACCCTGGTCGACCCGCAGTTCCGCACCGCCGGTTTCGTGCTGGAACTGGAAACCAGCCGCGAGGAACACACCGCGCACTGCGATCCGACCCGGCTGCGCCAGGCGCTGCTGGCACTGCTGGAGAACGCGCGTCGCTACGCCAGCCCGGGCAAGGTACGGATTGCCGTGCATGACACGCCGGGGCATGTACAGGTGGCCATCGAAGACGAGGGACCGGGCATCGACCCCGCCCTGCACGCCGATATCTTCACTCCGTTCATGCGCGCCGACGGTTCGCGTTCGCGCCAGGGCGGCGGCAGCGAGCTCGGCCTGGCGGTGGTCAAGGCCATCGCCGACGCCCACGGTGGCCGCGTCTACTGCATGCCGGGCAGCGCCGGCGGCAGCCGCTTCGTCATCGAACTGCCGCGCCAGTAGGCGAGCTGGCGGCCTGCGTGCGCAGGTGTGCACCAAGCGCGGCCAGATTGGCATCGATCGCATCCATTTCCTCGCGCTGGTTCACCGGCAACTGCTGGCGCAGCTGCAGGCGCAGCGCCCGCCACGCCGGCACCGCCTGCGCACTGGCAGTGGCCACGGCGTGCATCAGGAGCGCCTGTTCGTCGGCCAACGGCAATCCATAGCCATCGCCCTGCAGTAACGTACCCGGACGCAGCCATTGCCCACTCTGCTCCAGCAGCCCGCGCAGGTTGCGGGTCTGGGCGCTGTCCGGTGCACCCAGCAGCTGCCGCTTGAGCACATCGCGCGCGCGTAGTTCGGCACGCCGTTGCGCAGCCTGCTCCAGCAACAGCAGGCCCGCGCTGGCGCGCAGGTCGCCCTGCAACAGCCACGGTGCCCGCTGCCGTGCGGGCAGCTTCAGCCAGCCGCGTACATCGCGCGTGGGCAGCGCCAGCTGGCCGGCAGCCACATCGAACAACTGCTGGAAGTGGTCACGCGCCGAGGCGAAGTAATAGCCCTGCGCCTGCGCTGAATCGCGATCGGCCAGCACCTGCTCGTCCAGCACCTGCAGGCGCGCCAGCCGGCGCTTCAGCCCGCGCGGGCTCAGCTGCGCCAGGCCGGCGCTCCCGAGCCTAGGCACACCGGCCTGCAGCAGCTTCGCGGTCTCCACCGCGCAGTTGTTGCTGACGAAGTAATAGCGCCCGTCATAGCTCCAGTGCACCTGCGCGGCGCGCTCGAGCAGGCTGCCGATCTCGTCGCGTTCCAGCTGCAGGGGCAACGACTGCAGCCCGCGAAGTTCGACCTTGGTGTACTCGTCCACCACCTGCTGCAGCGGCAGCACGAACAGCCGCGAGGGATAGCCGCCGGTCAGGCCGCGCCAGTTTGAAATCTGCACGTCGCCGACGAAGGCACGGAACGACAGCACGCGGTGGTACTCCAGGTCCAGGCGACAGTCCGGCCCCGGCGCGCGGCCTGGCCGGCAGATCACCAGCCGCAGCATGCTGTGGCCCCAGCGGCTCATCGGCTGCGCGCTGCCTTCGGCGAACAGGTAGTCCACCGCGTAAACCCGCGAGGGATCCAGCTGCAGCAGTGATGCCGCCCCCTCTTCCGGTTCCGCCTGCAGCAACGGGACGCGGCGGTCGCACTGCGGCTGCGGCAGCGACGGCGGTGTGCCGAAGTGCTCCTGGTACCACTGCGCCAGTGCCGGGCGACGGCAGGCGAACTCGGCATCCAGCACGAAATGCTCGGCGTTCACCGCCAGATACTCAGCCGGGTCTTTCAGCTCGTAACCGTCCGGGCTGCGATCACGGAAGTCGTTGTGGCCACGACCCAGATGCCAGGGTTTGCGCTGCCACCCGGCCAGATCGCGCCAACGCGTACTGCGCGACCAGCCAGCACCACCACGATCCGCGACATGGGTCAGTTCGTGCACCAGTGCGCTGCGTCGCGCCCGTCGCGCACCGGGCACGCGATCGTCCAGCAGGTCGCGGCGCAGCGTGATGCGGCCAGCAAATGCACGGCCATGCACCTCGGCGGGCAGGTCAGCGCCCCAGCGTACCTGTACCCGCGTCGGCAAGGCACGTAGCAGGCCGTCCGGCAGCAGTGACTGCACATCGGCCAGGGTCTGGCCAGCCACCTGCTGCTGCACAGGGCTCAGCCCTGCCGGGTCGAGCTGCAGGCGGTCGGCTGCGTGCGCGACGTGGGCGATCAGCAGTAGCGCCACGCCATGCGTGGCTGCGTTGCGTGCAGATGTCATGGCGTTGCCGGCCAGCGGCCGGCACTACCCGAAGGCCGGATCAGCGTGCCAGCAGCGCGCGGGCCAGCTGCAGGTCGCTCTGCTGCTGGGCAGCGGCATCCTGCTCGCGCAGGTGGACCAGTGCGGCCTGCAGGCGTGCGCCGCGGATCTGGCCGTCGCTGGCGACGAACGCAGCGGCATCATCGCGTGCGGCCTGTACCACCTTGTCGTCGCCCGAGCTGCTGGCCGAGGAACCGGAGGAAGCACCGGTGGCCGAGCCGGCCGAGGTGCCTGCGAAGCTGGAAGCGAAGCCGGCCAGCGGCAGGGACAGCAGGGCAAGCAGAACAAGCGGACGGGTCATCGATTCGAAGCCGGTTGTGGGAATGCGTGGAGCGTAACGGGTACGTGAAGGATTTGCCCGGCTCAGACGTCGAACAGCTTTCCGGGATTCAGCCGCGCTTGGGGATCGAACGCGCGTTTGACTGCCTTCATCAGCGCGATCTCGGCCGGGCCGCGGGTGCTGTCCAGGTAGCCCTTCTTGACCAGGCCGATGCCGTGCTCGGCGGAAATGCTGCCATCGAAACGGGCCAGCACCTGGGCCAGCAACTTGGTCACGTGCTCGCACTGCGACACGAAATCGGCGTCAGGGGTGTCGTCCGGCTTGAGCACGTTGATATGCAGGTTGCCGTCACCGATGTGGCCGAACCAGACCACGTCGAAATGCGGATAGGCCTGCCCGATCAGCGCCTGGGTCTCGGCCAGGAACGCCGGCATCGACGAAATCCGCACCGAGACATCGTTCTTGTACGGCTTGTAGCGTGCAAGCGACTCGGTGATGCCTTCGCGCAGGCGCCACAGCTGGGCAGCCTGGGCGTCACTGGCACTGATCACGCCATCGCTGACCCAGCCGTTGCCCATGCAGTCCTCGAACGCCGCCATCGCCGCCGCTTCCTGCGCCTCGTCGTTGGCCGCGAACTCGGTGACCACGTAATAAGGGTGCACCTCGTCGAACGGCGCCTGCGCACCATGCGCCAGCACGTGCTCCAGCGCCCGCTCGGTGAAGAACTCGAAGGCCTGCAGCTGCAGACGCGCGCGGAACGCGGCGAACACCTGCATCAGCACCTCGAAGCTGGGGACGGCCAGCAGCATCACATTGCTGGCCGGCGGCGGGTCGGTCAGCTTCACCGTCGCCTCGACGATCACCCCCAGCGTACCTTCCGAGCCGATCAGCAGCTGGCGGAAGTCATAGCCGCTGGAGTTCTTGATCAGGCCCTTGTTAAGTTCGAGCAGCTCGCCGCTGGCGGTGACCACTTTCAGCCCGGCGATCCATTCTCGGGTATTGCCGTAACGGATCACGCGGATGCCGCCGGCATTGGTGGCGATGTTGCCGCCGATCGAGCAGGAACCGCGCGCCGCGAAATCGACCGGGTAGATCAGGCCGTGGTCGAGCGCGGCGTTGTGCACCGCCTCCAGCGGCATGCCGGCCTGCACCACCAGCGTGCGATCGACCGCGTCGTAGGCCAGCGCCTTGTTCATCCGCTCCAGGCTGAGCACCAGCTCGCCGTTGGCCGCCACCGCGCCACCGGACAGGCCGGTGCGTCCACCCGACGGCACCACCGGCACGCCCTCGGCCGCGCTCCAGCGCATCACCGCCTGCACCTCTTCAACCGTGGCCGGCAATGCAATCGCCAGCGGCGCCGGCGTCCAGCGCCGGGTCCAGTCGCGCCCGTAATGCTCCAGGTCGGCCGGATCGGTCTTCAGTTTCAGGCCGGGACAGGCCTGCTGCAGCGAGGCAATGCGGGAATCGGTCATGACGGTCCAGCGCGGTGCGTGAAGAACGGGCAAGCGTGCCAGTGGCGCGCGCCAGCGTCCAGCCCCGCACCCGTGCAGATAGCTACGGATGCAACCAATTGCGCACTGCACCATGGCCGGTGCGATCTGGCATAGTGGTCAGCCCCTGTCCCACTGGCCGTGTTGCCCCATGTCGCCGAAGAAGACCTCGTTCCCGAAGCAGGATATCCGCGTGCTGTTGCTGGAGGGGGTCAGCCAGACCGCCGTGGAGGTGTTCAGCGCCGCCGGCTACAGCCAGATCGAAGCGCACACCAAGGCGCTGCCCGAGGACGAACTGAAGGCGCGCATCGCCGAGGCGCACATCGTCGGCATCCGCTCGCGTACCCAGCTCAGCGCCGAGGTGCTGGCCGAGGCCAAGCGGCTGATCGCAGTGGGCTGCTTCTGCATCGGCACCAACCAGGTCGACCTGGACGCGGCCGAGCTGGCCGGCATCCCGGTATTCAACGCCCCCTATTCCAACACCCGCAGCGTGGCCGAGCTGGTGATCGCAGAGGCGATCATGCTGACCCGCGGCATCCCGCAGAAGAACGCCGAGTGCCATCGCGGCGGCTGGTCGAAGTCGGCCAGCGGCAGCCATGAAGTGCGTGGCAAGACGCTGGGCATCATCGGCTACGGCCACATCGGCACCCAGGTCGGCGTACTGGCCGAATCGCTGGGCATGCAGGTGATCTTCCACGACGTGGAAACCAAGCTGGCGCTGGGCAATGCCCGGGCCGCGGCCAGCCTGGACGATCTGCTCGCCCGCGCCGACATCGTCACCCTACACGTGCCGGAAACCCCGTCCACGCAGTGGATGATCGGCAGCACCGAGCTGGCGAAGATGCGCAAGGGCGCGCACCTGATCAACGCCGCGCGCGGCACCGTGGTCGACATCGATGCGCTGGACGCGGCGCTGGCCAGCGGCCACGTCGGTGGCGCCGCGCTGGACGTGTTCCCGGTCGAGCCGAAGGGCAATGGCGATATCTTCGAATCGCCGCTGACCCGCCACGACAACGTGATCCTGACCCCGCACGTGGGTGGCAGCACGCTGGAAGCGCAGGACAACATCGGCGTGGAAGTGGCCGCCAAACTGGTGCGCTACAGCGACAACGGCAGCACCCTGTCGGCGGTCAATTTCCCGGAAGTGACCCTGCCCGAGCACGCCGACAGCCTGCGCCTGCTGCACATCCACCAGAACGTGCCGGGCGTGCTGTCCAAGGTCAACGAGATCTTCTCGCGCCACAACGTCAACATCGACGGCCAGTTCCTGCGCACCGACCCGAAGGTGGGCTACGTGGTGATCGACATCACCGCCGGCGAGGAACAGGCCGCCGCAGTGCGCGACGAGCTGGCCGCGATCCCCGGCACGCTGCGCACGCGCATCCTGTACTGAAAAAAGGGGACGGAGGGGATTAAGTCGTTGATGCCACAAACGACTTAATCCCCTCCGTCCCCTTTTTATCTCAACGTGCCAGCCACCTGTGTGCCATGCGCTGCATGGATTCATCGGACTGCGGGTCGGCCGCGACTTCGGTCACCGGCCGCCAGGCCAGCTCCAGCGATTCCTCGCTGAGCACGAAGGCTTCGCCACCCAGCGCACGGATCACGAAACGCACGTCGTAGTGCCAGTGCCCCGGCACGTCCTTGCGCTCTGGAATCCAGTGCTTGTCCAGATCGAAGATGGCCGGGTCTTCCAGCACCAGGCCGCCCAGGCCTGATTCTTCCTCGGCTTCCTTCAGCGCCACCCGGGCCAGGTCGCGGTCGCCGTCGGCGTGGCCGCCCAGCTGCAGCCAGCGCTGCAGCTTGCGGTGGTGGGTCAGCAGCAGGCGCTGGCCGTCGGCACTGACCAGCCAGCAGCTGGCGGTGAAGTGGCCGGCCAGCCGTTCGCGCCGGAATGGATCTTCCGGATCGTCCAACAATGTGCCGAATTCGGCAGCCACTGCGTCGTGGGCCGGCTCACGGCGGGCATAGTCCCGCAGCAGGCCACGCAGGCGATCGTCAAGCACGGCAAGGGTTTCGGCGGTCTGGCTCATGAATGGGCGGCGTCTGGAAAAATACTGCTCATTATCGCCGTTCATTGTTGCGATTGCGCTTGTGCGTTGGCTTCAGCTTTGGCTAAGGTACAGCGGGCCGTTCGCGCGGCCTTCACCATTCCAGGGTTGCCGGCAACGTATCGGCGGCCCACCCAATCCGATCACTAGGAAGTACTGCATGCTGAAAGCTCTGTTGAGGGTCAAGCCGGTCCAGCCGGCCGGGCACGTCGATGCCGGCGAACCCATCGAAGGCAGCCTGGACGGCGAAGCCACGTTGAAACGGACCCTCACGGCTAAACACCTCATCCTGCTTGGCGTGGGTGCGGTGATCGGCGCAGGTATCTTCGTGCTGACCGGCCAGGCCGCGGCCAACCACGCCGGCCCCGCCGTCATGCTGTCGTTCGTGATTGCCGGTTTCGCCTGCGCGCTGGCGGGCCTGTGCTACGCCGAGTTCGCGGCGATGATGCCGGTCTCCGGCAGCGCCTATTCCTACTCCTACGCCACCCTCGGCGAAGGCATGGCCTGGTTCATCGGCTGGTGCCTGGTGCTGGAGTACCTGTTCGCCTCGGCCTCGGTCGCGGTGGGCTGGTCGGCGTACCTGATCAGCTTCATCACCACTACGCTGCACATGCCGTTCCCGGACCTGCTCAGCGCCGCGCCCATCGCCTGGACCGGCAGCGAGTTCGTCTCCTCCGGCAAGCTGTTCAACCTGCCGGCGGTGCTGATCGTGGCGGCGGTGTCCGGCCTGCTGTACGTGGGCGTGACCCAGTCGGCCTTCGTCAACGCGATCATCGTGGCGATCAAGGTCACCGTCATCTGCCTGTTCATCGGCATCGGTGCGGCCCACATCGACCCGGCCAACTGGCAGCCGTTCATCCCGGAAAACACCGGTGTGCCGGGTGAGTTCGGCTGGAGCGGCGTGTTCCGCGCGGCCACCATCGTGTTCTTCGCCTACATCGGCTTCGATGCGGTCTCCACCGCCGCCGGCGAGACCAAGGACCCGCAGCGCAACATGCCGATCGGCCTGCTCGGCTCGCTGGCGGTGTGCACCATCGTCTACATCATCGTCTGCGCGGTGCTGACCGGCATGATGCCGTACCACCTGCTGGGCACCGACAAGCCGGTGGCCACCGCGCTGGAGCCCTACCCGACCCTGTCGTGGCTGAAGACCCTGGTCGAGATCGGCGCCATCGCCGGCCTGTCCTCGGTGGTGCTGGTGATGATGATGGGCCAGACCCGCATCGCCTACACCATCTCCCGCGACGGCCTGCTGCCGAAGTTCTTCGGCAAGGTCCACGCCCGCTTCCGCACCCCGTACGTCGCCACCATCGTGGTCGGCGTGATCGCCGCCGCACTGGCCGGCCTGGTGCCGCTGAACGTGCTGGGCGAACTGGTCTCGATGGGCACCCTGCTGGCCTTCGCCACGGTCTGCATCGGCGTGCTGGTGCTGCGCTGTACCAAGCCGGAGATCCACCGCCCGTTCCGCGTGCCGATGGTGTGGATCATCTGCCCGCTGGGCGCGGCCACCTGCCTGTTCCTGTTCTGGCAGGCGTTCGTGGTGCACTGGCACCTGTTCGTTGGCTGGACGCTGCTCGGCCTGCTGATCTACCTGGGCTACGGCATCCGCAACAGCAAGCTGGCCAAGTCACCCTGATCCGCCTACGGGCCGGCCTCGCGCCGGCCCGTCCGTTTTCCCCGCGCGCCCCTGGCGGCGCGCTTCGACAAGACCACCACACATGTTCAAGCAACTGTGGGCCACCAAGCACCCGCATGCCGCCCATGAAGACGCCAACGGCCTCAGCCTGCGCCGCCACCTCGGCCCCTGGGGGCTGACCGCCCTCGGCATCGGCGCGGTGATCGGCGGCGGCATCTTCGTCATCACCGGCCAGGCCGCCGCCAACCACGCCGGCCCGGCGATCATGCTGTCGTTCGTGCTGGCCGCCATCTGCTGCGCCTTCTGCGCACTGGCCTACGCCGAGTTCGCCTCGATGGTGCCGGTGTCCGGCAGCGCCTACACCTATACCTATGCCACCTTCGGCGAGCTCTCGGCCTGGTTCATCGGCTGGATGCTGGTGCTGGAGTACGGCGTCTCCGCGTCAGCCGTGGCGGTCAGCTGGACCGGCTATTTCCTCAGCCTGCTCAGCCAGTTCGACATCCATCTACCGGCGGCGCTGGTCAGCGCGCCACTCGACGCGCAGCTGCGCCCGACCGGCGCGATCGCCAACCTGCCGGCCGCCGCGCTGGTACTGCTGCTGACCTGGCTGTGCTACGTCGGCATCAGCAAGTCCTCGGCGATGAACATGGCGATGGTCGTGCTCAAGACCGGCCTGATCGTGCTGGTCATCGTGGTCGGCTGGAAGTACGTCGACACCAGCAACTGGACCCCGTTCATCCCCGCCAACGAAGGCCCCGGCAAGTACGGCATGGAAGGCGTGCTGCGTGGCGCGGCGATGGTGTTCTTCGCCTACATCGGCTTCGAGGCGGTGTCGGTGGCGGCGCAGGAATCGAAGAACCCGCAGCGCGACATGCCGATCGGCATGATGCTGTCGCTGGCGGTCTGCACCGTGCTGTACATCGCCATGGCCGCTGTGATGACCGGCCTGGTGCCGTACCAGCTGCTGGGCACCGACGAGCCGGTGGTGACCGCGGTGGCCGCGCATCCGCAGCTGGGCTGGCTGCGCTGGGTGGTCGAGGTCGGCGCGCTGGTCGGCCTGTCCTCGGTGGTGCTGGTGATGATCATCGGCCAGCCGCGCATCTTCATGATCATGGGCCGCGATGGCCTGCTGCCGCCGGTGTTCACCAAGATCCATCCAAAGTACCGCACCCCGCACATCAACACCGTGATCACCGGCATCGGCATCGCGCTGCTGGCGGCGCTGTTCCCGCTGGACATCCTCGGTGAGCTGACCTCGATGGGCACGCTGATCGCGTTTGCTGCGGTGTGTGCCGGCGTGCTGATCCTGCGCCGCACCCAGCCGGACCTGCCGCGTCCGTTCCGCATGCCGATGGCGTGGCTGATCTGCAGCCTGGGCGTGCTGAGCTGCCTGGCGCTGCTGTCGGCGATGACGATGCACAACTGGATGCTGATGGGCGTGTGGACGTTCGTCGGCTTCGTGATCTATTTCTGCTACGGCTTCAAGCACAGCCGTCTGCGGGGGAAGTAAGGGGTTTTGCATTGCAGGGCCTGCGGCCCTGCACCCGCTGGGGCAACGTCAACGGCAACAGCGGGTCTGAGGGTTTGGCGGGGTGGG
>NZ_JASJSU010000091.1:0-16435 GCF_030237045.1 Stenotrophomonas maltophilia group sp. Smal17 | reverse complement strand
CCGGCCTGTCACTGGTGGCCGAGAGCGCATTGGGCTGGTTCGTGCTGCGCGCCAATCGCCGCATCGGATCGGAGTTCATCGCGCTGGATGCAAAGAACTGGGTGGTGGCGGCGAGCATGTCGGCCTGCTACATGGTGGCCTTCCTCGGTGGCGTGCTGGTGCAGGGCACGACGTGGGCCTGGGTCGGCCCTTACATCGACCCGGCCATCCTGGCCTTCGTCTGTGTGCTGGTGATGATCGCGCCGCTGGGTACCGTGCGCCGGGCGCTGGCCGGCATCCTGCTGGTCACCCCGCCGGAACTGCAGGCGCACGTGGATGCGGTGGCCCGCGCGATCGTGGCGAAGCATGGCTTCGTCGAGCACCGCAGCTACGTGGCACAGGTGGGCCGTGGCGAGCAGATCGAGCTGTTCTTCGTGGTGCCGGAAAACGACCCGCCACGGCCGCTGGTGGAATGGGACCAGCTGCGTGACGAGATCGGCGACGCGCTGGGCGAGCCCTCGCCGGACCGCTGGCTGACCATCATGTTCACCACCGACCGCGAGTGGACGCTCTAGGCCGGCAGGACGATCGATCAAATTTTGCGGACGAGCTGTCACCCAGCGTCCTTGGAAACCGGGCAAAGTAGGCTCCAACGCAACACCACCCACCGACCAGGAGCATCCCGATGTCCATCGAAAAGGTTCTGTACACCGCCCAGGCCACCTCCACCGGCGGCCGCGAAGGCCGTTCCGTCTCGTCCGACAACGTGCTGGACATCCAGCTGTCGACCCCGCGCGAGCTGGGCGGCGCCGGCGGCCCGGGCACCAACCCGGAGCAGCTGTTCGCGGCCGGCTATTCGGCCTGCTTCCTGGGCGCGCTGAAGTTCGTGGCCGGCCAGGCCAAGGTCGCGCTGCCGGCCGACACCACCGTCACCGGCAAGGTGGGCATCGGCCAGATCCCGACCGGTTTCGGCATCGAGGCCGAGCTGACCATCAACGTGCCGGGCGTGCCGCGCGAGCAGGTGGAAGAACTGGTGCAGAAGGCGCACATCGTCTGCCCGTACTCCAACGCCACCCGCGGCAACATCGACGTGACGCTGGTCGTTGCCTGATGTGGTGATGCCGGCCAGCGGCCGGCACCAGCCACGCCAAGGAAAAAAAATGGGCGGATGCCGGTCGAAACCGGGCATCCGCCCATCCCACCTTCGTTGTCCCCTAGGGGGCATGAGGTTGCCGGCCAGCGGCCGGCACTACCAGGTCACTTCTCGCTCGTAATGAGCTGCACGACGCTGGAGAAATCCAGCTTGCCGCGGCCGGCCTGGTGATTCATCGAGTACAGGTTGCGGGCCACTTCGCCCAGCGGGATCGAGGCGCCGACACTCATCGCCGCTTCCACGGCCAGGCCCATGTCCTTCAGCATCAGGTCGCTGCCGAAGCCGCCGCTGTAGCCACGCGAGGCCGGCGCATTTTCCAGCACGCCCGGCCACGGGTTGCACACTTCGGTGGCCCAGCTGCGGCCGGTGCTGACCGCCATCATCTGCGACAGCACCTTCGGGTCCAGCCCATGCGCCACGCCGAGGGCGATGGCTTCGCCGGTGACCGCCATGATCACGCCCAGCGCCATGTTGTTGCACAGCTTGGCGACCTGGCCGGCACCGCTGGCGCCAACGTGGAAGATGTTCTTGCCCATCGCCTGCAGCACCGGGCGCGCGCGTTCCAGCGCGTCCTCTTCGCCGCCGACGATGAAGGTCAGGGTGCCGGCCTGGGCACCGGCGGTACCGCCGGACACCGGCGCGTCGATCATCTGCAGGCCACGCGCGGCAGCGGCTTCAGACACCTTGCGGGCACTGGCCGGGGCAATGGTGCTGCAGTCGATGACCAGCGCACCGGCCGGGATGGCGGCGAGGATGCCGTCGTCGCCCAGGTACACGCCTTCGACGTGACGGCTGGCCGGCAGCATCGAGATCACCACCTCGGCATCGGCCAGGGTGTCACGCGCGGTGGATGCGGCGCTGGCGCCGGCATCGACAGCGGCCTGCACCGCGGCCGGGACCAGATCGAACACGCGCACAGTGTGGCCGTTCTTGACCAGATTGGCGGCCATCGGGCCACCCATGTTGCCCAACCCGATGAATGCAATGTGGCTCATGCAAGGCTCCTTTCAGCAAGGGGAGTACCCAGGTCGGCCAGCGGATGCGCGGCATCGGCCCAGGGGGAAGCGAAGAAGGTCTCGGCCCATGCGGTGGTGGCTTCGGCCAGGGTGGCCGGGTTCCACTGCGGGTTGCGGTCCTTGTCGATCAGCAGGGCGCGGATGCCTTCGGCAAAATCGCCGTGGGCGGCGCAATGCAGCGCGGTGATGTATTCCAGCCGGTAGACGCTGGCCAGGTCCTGGCCGGCGCTGCGGCGCTGCAGTTCGAACGCCAACCGCGCCGAACCGGGTGCACCGGCGGCGAGGGTCTTCTGTGCCGCCTGCAACCACGCATCGTCGGTCTGCAGGCTGCTGATCCGATCAATGATGGCGGACAGGTCATCGCCTTCGCACAGCGCGTCGACCTGCGCCGCGTGGGCCAGCAGCGGGCCGGTAACGGCGTCGCTGGCATGCGATTGCAGCAGCTGGCTCAGGCGCTCGTGGTTGTGCGTGGCATCGCCCGACCAGGCCACCTGCAGCAGCGCATCGAACACCGCGCTGCGGCGTTCTTCGGCCACGTGCACGTCGGCCAGGCCGGCGTAGATGGCATCGCCCGGATTCAGCAGCGCGCCGGTCAGAGCCAGGAACAGGCCCCCTTTTCCCGGTACGCACGGCAGCAGCCAGCTGCCACCGACATCGGGGAACAGGCCCACGGTGATTTCCGGGAACGCCAGCTTGGAGCGCTCGCTGACCACGCGGTGGTTGGCGCCGGACATCAGGCCGATGCCGCCGCCCATCACGATGCCATGGCCCCAGCACAGGATCGGCTTGGCGTAGGTGTGGATGAGATAGTCGACGCGGTATTCGACGTCGAAGAACTCGGCGGCGTAGTCGTTCTCGCGGATGTCGCGGCGGCCAGCGTCGCGGAAGGCGACCATGCTCTTGTACAGGCTGTGCAGGTCACCGCCGGCACAGAACGCCTTTTCGCCAGCGCCCTGCAGCACCACCACGGCGATGCCGTCGTCGTCGGCCCAGGCATTGAGCTGCTTCAGCAGCAGGTGCGCCATCGGCAGCGAGAAACCGTTGAGCGTACGCGGTGCATTGAGCGTGGCGATGCCGATGCGCGCGCCGTTGCCGGCCACGCGCTCTTCGAACAGCACCGGTGCTTCATCGGCAACGGTGTCGGTGCTCATGCGTTCTTCCACTGCGCGGCGCGCTTTTCCAGGAACGCGGTCACGCCCTCGACCTGGTCAGCGGTGTCGAACAGGTCGACGAAGGCTTCGCGCTCGGCCACCAGTGCCGAGGCATGGGTGCCGCTGCGGGTGGACTGCACCAGGGTCTTGCAGGCGGCGATGCTGGTCGGGCTCTGCTTGCCGGCCTTGTTCGCCCACTCCAGTGCCAGCGCCTTGGCCTCGCCCTTGCCGACCTTTTCTTCGGCCAGGCCAATGCGCAGTGCGGTGTCGGCGTTGATGCGCTCGCCCAGCAGGATCATGCGCTTGGCCCAACCCTCACCGACCAGGCGCGGCAGGTTCTGGGTGCCGCCGGCGCACGGCAGCAGGCCGACGGTGGCCTCCGGCAGCGCGACCTGGGCGTGCTCTTCGATGATGCGCAGGTCGCAGGCCAGCGCGCATTCCAGGCCGCCGCCCATGGCATAGCCGTTGATGGCGGCGATCGACACGCCGCGGAACCCGGACAGCGCTTCGAAGGCTTCACCGAAACGGCGTGCGGCTTCGCGTGCGGCGGCCTTGTCGCCCGAGGCGAACTGGTTGAGATCGGCGCCGGCGGAGAAGAACTTCTCGCCGTCGCCGGTGATCACCAGCGCGTAGATCTCGCGGTCCGCGTTGAGCGCGCCCACCAGGTCGCGCAGCGCCGACAGGCTGTGTACGGTCCAGGTATGCGCGGGCGGGTTGTGCAGGGTGACCACGGCGGTGTGGCCATCCACCTCGACCTTCAGGCCCACATGCTCCTGGGTACGCCAATCCTTCATCGCAGTTCCTCTTCGGTGTTGAGCAGGTGGCGGGCAACGATCACCCGCATGATCTCGTTGGTGCCTTCCAGGATCTGGTGCACGCGGCAGTCACGCAGCAGGCGCTCGATCGGGTATTCGCGGATGTAGCCGTAGCCACCGTGGATCTGCAGCGCTTCGTTGCAGACGTTGAAACCGGCATCGGTGGCGAAACGCTTGGCCATCGCGCACCACACGTTGGCATCGCCGGCACCGGCATCGAGCTTGCGCGCGGCGGTGTGCACCATCTGCCGTGCGGCGACCAGTTCGATGGCCATGTCGGCCAGCTTGAACTGCAGCGCCTGGAACTCGGCCAGCGCCTTGCCGAACTGGCGGCGCTCGCCCATGTAGCGGCGTGCGGCATCCAGCGCGCCCTGCGCCGCACCCAGCGAGCAGGCGGCGATGTTGATGCGGCCACCGTCCAGCCCCTTCATCGCCAGCTTGAAGCCGCCGCCTTCCTCTCCCAGAAGGTGGCTGACCGGCACGCGGACGTTTTCAAAGGTGATGCCACGGGTGGGCTGGCTGTTCCAGCCCATCTTCTCTTCCTTGCGGCCGAAGCTGACGCCCGGCAGGTCGGCCGGCACCGCGATCGCGCTGACACCACCGGCACCGGCACCGCCAGTACGCGCCATCACCACCAGCAGCTCGGTGGCACCGGCGCCGGAGATGAAGGCCTTGGAGCCGTTCAGCACGAAGTGGTCGCCATCGCGCACAGCGGTGGTCTTCAGCGAGGCCGCGTCGGAACCGGCACCCGGTTCGGTCAGGCAGTAGGAGGCCAGCTTGAGGCCGGCGGCCAGATCCTGGCCCCATGCATCGCGCAGTGCCGGCTGGCCCCACTTGGACACCATCCACGAAGCCATGTTGTGGATGCTGATGTAGGCCGCGGTCGACGGATCGACGTTGGCGAGCTCCTCGATGACGACGGCGGCGTCCAGTCGGCTCAGGCCGCTGCCGCCCACTTCCGGGTCCATGTACAGGCCGCAGAAGCCCAGTTCACCGGCCTTGGCGATCGCCTCGCGCGGAAAGATGCCCTCCGCATCCCATCGCGCGGCGTGCGGCGCCAGTTCGGCCTGTGCGAAGTCGCGCGCCGCCTCGCGGTACGCCTGCTGCGCTTCTTCCAGTTCCGTCGTCATCGAGTGGCTCATGGCTGCTCCTGCGGTTACTTCAGGCTGATCGTGGTGTTGACGCCATGGCTCAGCGTTTCGTCATCGAACCAGCGCGCGGTGACCGTCTTGGTCTGGGTGTAGAACAGCACCACCTGCTTGCCGTAGGGGCCCAGATCGCCCAGCTTGGAGGCGCGCGAACCAGTGAACGAGAACAGCGGCACCGGCACCGGGATCGGCACGTTGATGCCGACCTGGCCGACGTCGATGTCTTCCTGGAACCTGCGCGCGGCGGCGCCGGACTGGGTGAACAGGGCGGTGCCGTTGCCGTTCGGGTTGCTGTTGACCATGGCGATGGCCTCGTCCAGCGTTTCCGCTTCGAGGATGACCAGCACCGGCCCGAAGATCTCTTCCTGGTAGATGCGCATGTCGGTGGTGACACCGGCAAAGATGGTCGGGCCGACGAAGTTGCCCTTCTCGAAGCCATCCACCTGCGGGTTGCGGCCATCGAGCACCAGCTTGGCGCCCTGCTCCACGCCCGAGGCGATCAGGCCTTCCACGCGCTCGCGGGCGCTGCAGGAAATGACCGGGCCGACATCGGTGCCGGACACGGTGCCGCCGCTGACCTTCAGGGTCTTGGCCTTGGTCACCAGGTCCTGCACCCAGCCGCGGGCCTCACCGACCAGCACCAGGGTGGAGGCGGCCATGCAACGCTGGCCGGCGGCACCGAAGGCAGCACCGACCATCGCATTGAGGGTCTGTTCCTTGTTGGCGTCCGGCAGCACCACGGCGTGGTTCTTGGCGCCCATCATGCACTGCACGCGCTTGCCGGCCAGCGAGGCGCGGTTGTACACGTGGGTACCGACGCGGGTGGAACCAACGAACGACACGGCCTTGATGTCCGGGTGGTCGCAGATCGCGTTGACCACTTCCTCGCCGCCGTGGACGACGTTCAGCACGCCCTTCGGAATGCCCGCTTCCAGCGCAAGCTCGACCAGACGCATGGTCACCATCGGGTCCTGCTCGGACGGCTTGAGGATGAAGGTGTTGCCCGTTGCAATCGCCATCGGGAACATCCACAGCGGGATCATCGCCGGGAAGTTGAACGGGGTGATGCCGGCGCACACGCCCAGCGGCTGCATGATCGTGTAGGTGTCCACGCCATTGGCCACGTTGTTGGCCAGTTCGCCCAGCTGCAGGTTGCCGATGGCAGCGGCATGCTCGACCACTTCCAGGCCACGGAACACATCGCCTTCGGCGTCGGGCAGGGTCTTGCCCTGTTCGGCGGTAAGGATGTGGGCCAGCTCGCTCATGTTCTCGCGGATCAGCTGCTGGTACTTCAGGAAGATGCGCGCGCGGGTGCCGATCGGGGTCTTGCGCCAGGTCTTGAAGGCTTCCTTGGCGGCGGCCACGGCCGCGTCCACTTCACCGGTGGTGGCGAACGGCACCTGGGCCAGCACGTCCTGGGTGGCCGGATTGATCACGTCCTGCCAGTGGGAGGTAGCCGATTCAACGAACTGGCCATCGATCAGCATGCGGATACGGGGCGCTGCAACAGTCATGACGACAATCCCACGGGGTGCGAAAGATGCTTGGCATTATTCACAGCACCCACCTCGATTTCCGGGCTGAATCCGCTTAATCTGGCCAACACGCCAGACGATTCATGTTAATTCTGTGAATTATTCAGCCCCTCAGCGACAACTCGGCCTGCGCCTGCTGCGCCTGCGTGAACAGCGCGGCTACAGCCAGGTAGACCTGGCACGGGCGCTGGGGCTGTCGGCCAGCTACCTGAACCAGATCGAGCGCAACAAGCGCCCGCTGACCCCGGCCGTGCAGAAGAAGCTGGGCGAGGTGTTGGGCGATGTTTCCGCGCTGTTCGACGACGATGAGCCCGCCGCGTTGCAGGAAGCGCTGGGCGAAACCCTGCGCGACCTGGGCCTGGCCGAGGTGAGCGCGACCGAGCTGCGCGCCCTGGCCGGCAACCTGCCGCAGGTCAGCCGCGCGCTGCTCGACCTGCACCGCCGCCACCTGGCCCTGCGCGAGCATGCCGCCGCGCTGGAGTTCCAGCTGGGCGAGCCCGGCGCTGGCAGCACCCTGCCGGCCGGCGACCAGGTGCGCGAGTTCTTCAACCGCATGCACAACCACATCCCCGAGCTGGACGAACTGGCCGAGCGGCTGTTCGCCGAGTGGGGGCTGTCACCCGGGCACGTGGCGCCGCGCCTGCGCCAGCTGCTGGCCGATCGCCACGGCGTGCTGGTGGAAGTGGCCGCGTTGCAGGCCGGGCGCGAGAAGCGCCAGTTCGATGCCGGGGCGCGCCGGTTGTGGCTGCCGGATTACCTGGAGCCGGGGCAGCAGGCGTTCCAGATGGCCGCCGAGCTGGCACTGCACGGTTACCTGCCGCAGATCGATGCGGTGATCGCGCGCGCGGGCTTCCACGACGAAGCGCGCATCGCGCAGGCGCGGATTGGTTTGTCGAATTACTTCGCCGGTGCGCTGGTGATGCCGTACATGCGCTTCCTGCGTGCGGCCGAGGCCAGCAGCTACGACATCGAACTGCTGGCGCACCAGTTCGGCGTCGGCTTCGAGGCGGTGTGCCATCGCTTGAGCACGCTGGCGCGGCGCAGTGCGCCCGGCTTGCCGTTCTTCTTCATCCGGGTGGACCGTGCGGGCAATGTGTCCAAGCGGCATTCGGCTACCGATTTCCATTTCTCGCAGGTGGGCGGCTCGTGCCCGCTGTGGATCGTCTACGAGGCGTTCAACCAGCCAGGGCGCATCCTCACCCAGACCGCACGCATGCCCGATGGCCGCCGACATTTCTGGCTGGCACGGCAGGTCAGCAGCGGGCCGGTGGGCCATGGCCAACCGCGCAAGACGTTCGCGGTGGCGCTGGGCTGCGACCTGCAGCATGCCGAGCGGCTGGTGTATTCGCTGGGGCTGGATGTGCAGAGCCCGGGCAATTCGGTGTCGATCGGCCCGGGGTGCCGGGTGTGCCCGCGCGAGGACTGCATGCAGCGCGCGTTCGCGCAGTTGCCGGGAAGGTAGGGGTTATTCGGCAGGGCTGCGCCCTGCACCTGCCGAGGCCGAGGCCGAAGCAACGGCAACGGCAACGGCAACGGCAAAAGCTTGCATTCCGTGGGATGGCGGGGTGGGTCCGGTGGCGGGGGACGCCGTAAACCCGTCCTTGGGGGCTTGGCCGCGGCATCCATGCCGCGGACACCCCCGCCACCGGACCCACCCCGCCTTCGACAGTTCTCTGCGATCTGTCTGGATGGCATGACCTGCTCCTGGTGGGTGTCGACCTTGGTCGACACGGTAGATCCACGCATGGCGTGGATCTACTAAACCTTTCGTGCGTAGGCTGCATCCCAATCGGGATGCCCTCCCTGGAGATGACCATGCCCCTGTTGCGTTCCTGTGTGGCTCTGCTGCTCGCTGCCTTTGCTGCGCCGGCATGGGCGACCTTTTCCATCGTGGCCTGCAACGAGGCCGGTGACTGCGGCGTGGCGGTGGCTACGCACAATCTGGCAGTCGGTGGCGTGGGCGTGCCGTGGGCGCAGGCCAGGGTGGGGGCCGTTGCCAGCCAGTTCGAGACCAATCCAACCTATGGCTCGAACGGCCTGACGCTGCTGGGCAAGGGCCGCACGCCTGCGCAGGTGCTCAAGCAGCTGCTGAATGAAGACGGCGATTTCGATGGCACCACGCTTGCCGAGCGCCAGGTGGGGCTGGTCAGCGCGCGTGGTGGCAATGCCCAGTACACGGGCGCCACCGCGCAGCAGGCAGCGTGGGCTGGCGCGCAGGGTGAGGGCATGCTGAGTGTTCAGGGCAATGGCTTGGCCGGGCCCGAGGTGCTGGCGGCCATGCAACGCAGCTTCGAAGAATCACGCGGTGCGTTGGCAGCGCGCCTGCTGGCGGCGCTGGAAGCCGGTCAGGCCGCGGGCGGTCAGCGCAGCGGGCAGTGGTCGGCGGCGCTGCTGGTACGCACGCCCGGCGGTGACTGGCAGGACACCGATCTGCGCGTGGATGCCGATCCGCGCGCCGTGGCAAGGCTCCGCGAGCTGTACGACATGCGCCTGTCCAACGACGCGATCATCCGTGCCGAGCAACGCTGGGAAAAGGGCGATGTGGCCGCTGCGCGTGCGGCGTTGGCCACCGCGTTGTCACTGGCGCACGGCTGGGACCGCACCTGGGCGCGTGCCGCGCGCCTGGCCATGCGCCACGGCGACACCGCGCTCGCCCGCGAATACCTGGCTGGCCTGCGTACGCTCAATCCGGGATGGGTGAAACAGGAACTGGCGCTGCCGTTGTATGCGCCGTTGCAGGGTGATGCGGTGGTGGAGGCGTGGCGTTGAGGCACCGCAGGGGCCAGATCGTGCCGACCAAGGTCGGCACCCACCAGAACCGTTCAATCGGCTGCGGCGGAGATCAATAGATCGGCGTCACCTTCATCTGTGGCAGCGGGCGCGGTGCGCCGTCGGTAAGGTCGGGGCCGAGGTCGTCCCAGCTGCGGCCCTGTTCCACCATCAAGCCCCACAGCTGCTGCGAAGCCTGCCGCTTGTCTTCCGAGCCCAGCTTGTACGACGGCGGTGCCGGCTGGCCACTGGCGACCATCGAATAGGCCGCGCGGTAGGCCAGCACCTGCTGCGCCGGGTCATCGGTGCGCGCCACTTCCAGCGTGTAGCGCTGGTAGGCCGAGGCTAGGTTGCGCCAGCGGATCCAGTAGTGGTTGTCGAACGAGAACGAACAGAAGCGTGCACCGGCCAGGCTGCCCTTGTCGGCGATGCGGGTGAGCACCTCCTGCGGCATGTCCAGGTTCATGCCACCCTCGTCGCCCTGCAGGCTGACGTGCACGATGCGATCGCGGTAGCCCGGTGCGCGCGCCTGCAGCAGGTCGCGCCAGTTCTGCATGGTTGCCACCACCGCGAACAGGAAGCGGCCCAGTTCGGCCGCCGCCAGCGGCGTGGCGATCGACTGGTAGGTGCGCTGCCAGCCGTGGCGGTTCTCGGTGGGCAGGAACACCGCATGCTCCAGCGCCTGGCGGCCGCTGCTGCCATGGCTCACATCCTCGGCATGCTGCGGATAGACCAGGTTGATGGCGAAGGTCGGCCAGCGTGGCAACGCCGCATCGAACAGGTGGATCGGGAAGTTGCTGCTGATGCCGCCATCGGAGAACCAGCAGATGCGGAAGGCGGTGATGACCGGACCGAAGGTCTGCCCGGCGCTGGTGAGCCCTTCCATGCTGTCGGCCACGTTGTGCTCCGCATCGGCCGCCGGTGCGGTCGGTTCGCAGCGGCGTTCGCGGCGCGAGGGCTCATGCAGCGGTACCGCGCTGATCAGCAGCGGGAAACTCAGGCTCATCCGCGTGGCCACCAGCACCGGCAGCTGCGGGCCCTGCGGCAGGTGGTAGTACTGGCGCCCCTCCACCTCCAGCGGCGGGCCGGCCTGCTGTACCAGCCACTGCACCACGCTGGCCGGGAACAGCTGCTCGAACTCCTCGCGCAGGAACCAGAACTGCGCGCCGCCCAGCGGCAGCGTGCGTGGCTCGTTGTGCGACACGCAGGTGGTGATCATCTGCAGGCTGATCGCATGCGGGCTGGCCGGCTCGCCGGGGTAGCGCGGCGCGTCGTGCAGATCGGCGAAGGTCAACGGAGCATCCAGCGGCTTGCCCGACAGCTGCTGCAGGCACGCGTGCAGCCACTCGGTGAGGGCGGGCTTGCGCGCATCGCGGCCGAGTCCGCTGCACAGGCCCAGCAGGTTGCGCCGTGCCACCCGCGCCACCCGCAGCGCGGCACCGGCCACGCCGGCCCCGTAGGCACACAGCAGCGACGGCAGCAGGGTGGCCGCCACCCCGCTCCAGCCGCCGCCCCACCAGCCCAGGCCGAGCAGCAGCGCCAGCGACACCAGCACCTCCAGCGGCGCGATCTCGAATACGGCCACCGCCAGGCACAGCAGCTTGTGCGGCAGGCGGGCGCTGCCGGTCAGCACCACCAGCAGCCGGTAGGCCGCGCGTGCCCCCCGCGCCGGCTGGAACAGGCTGTAGATGAAGCCGCGCCGCGACAGCTGGGCCGACACCGCCGACAGCCCGCCATAACCGGCGTCGCCGGGCAGGTGTTCGCCCGCCTGCTGGCGGCGGTCGCCACACGCCGCCGCGGCCGCCACCGCGGCGGCGATGGCGCCGGCCGAGGTGCCGCCAATGCTCTTGAACCGATACTCGCGGGCCAGCGCCAGTACCGCATTGGGGTACACGATGCCGCTGGTGATGCCGCCCTTCATGACCAGATCGCAGTACTTGTCCGCCACGAACCACCTCCCGTCTGCCGGTGTCCAGTATGGCAAGAGGCGCTCTCACAGCCTGAGAAGTGGGCCACAGCACTGCACGGCCCTGGGCCCTTGACCATCGCGGCCAACGGGTCCACCGTGCACACGCCGAAGGTACCTCTGCCGTGGCCTGTATGGCGGCAGGGGTTTAAACGGGAATCCGGTGAAGGCGCCTGGCGCGCCCATTCCGGAGCTGCCCCGCAGCGGTGAATGGAAACGAATCCTGCCAACAGCACTGGGCTCGCGCCTGGGAAGCGGCGGGTAGTAGGTGGGTTGCGGCCCGTGTCCATCAGCCCGAATACCGGCCCCGGCCGGGGGACACGACCGTCCCCTGACTCGACCTGGACTCTCCGCGGGGAGGGTGCCGGGGCCGTCGTTGTCCTGCGCGTGCAGGCGGCGCGGCCGCGCGCGTCCTTTCCCCGGTAGCTGCCCAGATCTGCTTCCCACGCGCTGATGCATGGGCCACCGCCGTTGCCGGCGGTCCATGCGGTACCTGACGATGACCGAGCTCCAACGCCCCACCCTGACCCTGCCGGCCGACGGCAAGCGCCTGCTGCTGCACTCGTGCTGCGCGCCCTGCTCCGGCGAAGTGATGGAGGCGATCACCGCCTCCGGGATCGACTACGCGATCTTCTTCTACAACCCCAACATCCATCCGGTGAAGGAATACGAGTTGCGCAAGCAGGAGAACATCCGCTTCGCCGAGCAGCACGACATCCCCTTCATCGACTGCGACTACGACACCGACAACTGGTTCAGCCGCGCGCGCGGCATGGAGAACGAGCCCGAGCGCGGCATCCGCTGCACGATGTGCTTCGACATGCGTTTCGAGCGCACCGCGCTGTACGCGCATGAACATGGCTACGACACCATCAGTTCGTCGCTGGGCATCTCGCGCTGGAAGAACATGGCGCAGATCAACGACTGCGGCATCCGTGCCGCCTCGCGCTATGAAGGCCTGCAGTACTGGGACTACAACTGGCGCAAGGGCGGCGGTGCCAGCCGCATGATCGAGATCAGCAAGCGCGAGCAGTTCTACCAGCAGGAATACTGCGGCTGCGTGTACTCGCTGCGCGATGCCAACCGCCACCGCCGCGAGAACGGCCGCGAGCGGATCAAGATCGGCCTGCTGTACTACGGGCAGGACGCTGAGACGCCGCAGGGCGATTGACGTGTGGGCAAGGGGCGGCCACGCTGGTCGCCCCTTCCGTTGTGCCGGACCTGCCATGACCGCCCTGCCCACCGATGTCGCCCTGCTGGTGATCGACCTGCAGCCGGACTTCATGCCGGGTGGCGCGCTGGCCTGCGAGCAGGGCGATGCGCTGGTGGCACCGATTGCCGCGCTGCTGGCGCAGCGCCACTACCGCACGGTGGTGGCCACCCAGGACTGGCACCCGGCCGACCACGCTTCGTTCGCCAGCCAGCATCCCGGCAAGCGCCCGTTCGAGACCATCCTGCTGCACGCACAGCCGCAGACCCTGTGGCCTGACCACTGCGTGCAGGGCAGCGCCGGTGCCGCCCTGCACCCGGGTGTGGACTGGTCGGTAGCTGACCTGATCCTGCGCAAGGGCACGCGGCAACAGGTGGATTCGTACAGCGCCTTCCGCGAGAACCACGGCCCTGACGGCGAACGACCGCCAACCGGCCTGGCCGGCTGGCTGCACGAGCGCCGCATCCGCGAAGTGCACGTGTGCGGCCTGGCCCGCGACTACTGCGTGCTGTGGAGCGCACAGGATGCGGTGAAGTCCGGCTTCAAGGTGAAGTTCCTGTGGGAGTTGACCAAGCCGGTGACCGAGGCCAACGACGCGATGGTGCGCGAGGCGCTGGGCAAGGCCGGGATCGCGGTCGCCTGACCCACAATGGTAGTGCCGGGCCATGCCCGGTGGACGCGGGATGGTTGGTTACCGGAACACGACCGTGCGATGCCCGTTGAGCAGGATGCGGTGCTCGACATGCCGGCGCACGGCACGCGCCAATACCAGCGATTCGGTGTCACTGCCCAGCCGCACCAGCTCGCGCGGCGCCATGGCATGGTCCACGCGCGCGACGTCCTGTTCGATGATCGGGCCTTCGTCCAGATCCTCGGTGACGTAGTGCGCGGTGGCGCCGATGATCTTGACCCCGCGCGCGTGTGCCTGGTGATACGGCTGCGCGCCCTTGAAGCTGGGCAGGAAGCTGTGGTGGATATTGATCGCGCGGCCAGCCAGGGCGCGGCACAGCGTGGGCGAAAGAATCTGCATGTAGCGCGCCAGTACCACCAGGTCGATGCGTTCGCGCTCGACCAGATCGATGATCTGCTGTTCCTGCACTGCACGCGTGTCCGCGTTCACCGGCAGATGGTGGAACGGCACCTGGTAGGACGCGGCAAGCGAAGCGAAGTCGGCATGGTTGGACGCCACCGCCGCGATGTCGACCTTCAACTGGCCGCTGTGGGCGCGGAACAGCAGGTCATTCAGGCAATGCCCCTGCTTGCTGACCAGCACCAGCAGGCGCGCGCGGCGACGGCCATCGTGCAGCTGCCAGTCCATGCCGTAGTCGGCGGCCAACGCGGCCATCGCGGCATGCACGGTGTCCAGCGGCAGGCTGGCGTCGCGGTCGAAATGCACGCGCAGGAAGAAGCGGCCGCTTTCCTCATCGCCGAACTGCTGGGCGTCGAGGATGTTGCAGCCGTGGTCGAACAGCAGGCCGGACACGCGGTAGACGATGCCGGTACGGTCGGGGCAGGACAGGGTGAGGATGGAATCGGGGCGCATCGCCCGAGTGTAGGGCAGCGCCCGGCCGCGCGGATCGATGGTCACCGTTGCAACCGAACGGCTTTGTTCAGTCCCAAGCGATACTTGGGCTTCCACATGGCAAGCTGGTCGGTCATGAACCTGTTGCAATTGATCCGCAGCTTCACCCGCACCGCAGAGACCGGCAGCATTGCCGCTGCGGCCCGCACGCTTGGCATCAGCGCCACCGCCGTCGGCCAGAACATCAACCGGCTGGAGGCGCACCTGGGCGTACGGCTGCTGAACCGGAGCACGCGCCAGCTGGCACTCAGCGAGGCCGGTGCGCTGTACCTGGCGCAGGTACGCCACATCGAAGCCGACCTGGCGCGCGCGCAGGCGATGGTCACTGCCGGTGACATCGAACCGGCTGGGCCCCTGCGCATCGCCAGCAGCAGCGCCTTCGGCCGCCACGTGCTTGCGCCGTTGCTGCCCTCGCTGCAGCAACGCTACCCGCAGCTGCAGCTGGAGCTGCGCCTGAGTGATCGCGCCGTGCAGCATGGGCCGGAAGCGGTGGATGCCAGCATCCGCATCGGTGCGCAGCTGGAAGATGGCGTGGTCGCGCGTCAGCTGGCACGCATTCCGTTCGTGTTCTGCGCCGCGCCGGCCTACCTGAAAGCGCACGGTACGCCGCAGCAACCCTCGGAACTGGGCAGTCATCGCGGCCTGCTGCACCGCTTCCCCACCGACGGCCGGCCGCTGCGCTGGTGCCTGCTGAACGACGGCCAGCGCGTGGACGCGGCGTTGCCGCCGAGCATGGTCTGCGATGACATCGATGCGCTGGCCGAGCTGGCTGCCGCGGGTGCAGGCATCACCCGGCTGGCGGCGTTCGTGGCTGAGCCATACCTGCGCGACGGCCGCCTGCAGGCAGTGTTCGGCGCCGACACCGCGTGGCGGCCGGAACCGATGGAGGTCTATTTCTGCGTCAGCGACCGCCGCGACTTCACCGCCAAGATCCGCGCGCTGTTCGAGCACCTGCAGGCCGGCATGGCGCCGGCCTGGCAGGTGTGAACTCAGCGTGCCTTGAATACGCCGCGCGCATCACGCGGCTCGCAGCGCAGGTACTGCGGTGCCGGTTCCACGCTGTCGCGCAGCGCGGCGGCGGCATGCCACGGCCAACGCGGGTCGTACAGGATGCCGCGCGCCAGTGCCACCGCATCGGCGTGGCGATGGCGCAGGATCGATTCGGCCTGCTCGGGCTCGGTGATCATGCCTACCGCGATGACCGGCATGCGCACCTTGGCCTTGATAGCGGCTGCGAACGGCACTTGGTAACCCGGGCCGACGGTGATCTTCTGGCGTTCGTCGAGGCCGCCGCTGGAGACGTGCAGGAAGTTGCAGCCACGCGCGTCCATCACCTGCGCCAGCGCCTCGCTCTGCACCAGGTCCCAGCCGCCGTCGACCCAGTCGCTGGCGGAGATGCGCACGCCTACGGCGACCTTGTCGGAGACCGCCGCACGCACCGCGTCGAATACTTCCACCAGCAGCCGCAGGCGGTTCGGCAGCGAGCCGCCGTAGCCATCGGTGCGGCGGTTGCTCAGCGGCGACAGGAACTGGTGCAGCAGGTAGCCGTGTGCGGCGTGCAGTTCGATCAGCTCGAAACCGAGGCGCTCGGCGCGCACCGCGCTGGCAGCAAAGGCGGCGATGACCTCGGCGATGCCGGCCTCGTCCAGTTCCTGCGGTGCCGGATCGGCGGCGTGGAACGGCAGCGGCGACGGCGCCACCGTGGCCCAGCCACGTGCATCGTCGGCCGGCAGCTGGCCACCGCCGTCCCACGGTCGCCTCACCGAGGCCTTGCGGCCGGCATGGCCCAGCTGGATGCCCAGCGGCATCGGCGACCAGCGGCGGACGCTGGTCAGCACCTGCGCCAGCGCCGCCTCGGTGCCGTCATCCCACAGGCCCAGGTCGGCCCAGCTGATGCGACCGCGCGGCTCGACCGCGGTGGCTTCCAGGATCAGCAGGCCGGCGCCGGACTGCGCCAGGTTGCCCAGGTGCATGGCGTGCCAGTCGCTGGCGCGGCCATCTTCGGCGGAGTACTGGCACATCGGCGCGATCACGATGCGGTTGGACAGGGTCAGGGGGCCGAACGAGATCGGCGAAAACAGCTGGGTCACGGGGGTGCGGGGGGACAGGCG
>NZ_JASJSU010000090.1:0-16527 GCF_030237045.1 Stenotrophomonas maltophilia group sp. Smal17 | reverse complement strand
GATGTTGCCGGCCAGCGGCCGCCACTACCGTGTTGCGATCAATCGCCGCCCTGGTCGGCGTTGGCAGCGCAGCTGAAGCTCTTGCGCTTGTCCACCAGGCGGCCCATGAGGCGGTCGCTCAGTGGCAGCGCATCGCCATTGAGGCGCCAGTCGTAGATCACGCTGAAGGCCAGCACGCGGGCCACGTACTCACGGGTTTCCTTGTAGCTGATCGTCTCGATCCACAGGTCTGGATCAAACCCGGGGCGCTGGCCCTGCCAGCGGGCGGTCGGGGTCGGGCCGGCGTTGTAGGCGGCGATGGTCACGTACGGCAGGCCGTCGTACTTGTTCATCAGCTGACGCAGGTACGCGGTACCGATGGCGATGTTGGTGTCCGGGTCGTACAGGCTGTCGGCACCACCGTAGCCGGTCAGGCCGATCGACTTGGCCACGCCGGCACCGGTGGCCGGCAGCACCTGCATCAGGCCCATTGCGTTGGCAGGCGAACGCGCGCGCGGGGTGAAGGTGCTCTCCGCGCGGATTTCCGCCGCCACCCAGGCCGGGTCGATGGCATTGCGTGCCGATTCGCGGCGGATGGTGGCGTCGTGGTGCAGCGGGAAGCGCAGGTCGTACAGGCGCTGTTCCTGCGGCTGCTTGCCGAGTGCGAACACGGCGCGGTCGAACCAGCCGTTGTCCTGCGCCACGCGCACGGCAAGGCGGCGCTGGGTGTCATCGAAACGCGACAGTGCGCTGTTCCATTCGGCCACGGCCCAGCCGGTGCGGTCGATCTGGTACAGCGCCATCGCACGCTGGATGGCCGGGTCGCGCGCGATCACGGCCTGCGCCTGCGCGCTGTCGTTCGGCTTCCACGGGCACAGCGTATAGCCCTGCTGCAGCTTGTCGGCGGCGAGGAAGCCGTGGAAGGTGGGGGCGCGTGCGGCATCGCGGAACAGCGCCTGGGCCTGCTGTGCCTGGCCGGTCTTCTCCAGCATGCGGCCTTCGAAGTAGCGCCAGCGCGGGTCGCTGCGTTGCTTGCTGCCCATCTTGCGCAGCGCGGTCAGTGCCGCCGGCCAGTCGCCACGCGACATGGCCTCGCGCACGCGCCATTCGTGCAGGCGCTCGTCATACGCCGACTCCGGCACCGCATTGAGGCGGCGCGCCGACTCCGGCAGATAGGAGGCCACCGTCCACAGCGCGATCTGGTACAGCACCTGGCCCTGCTGGTCGGCACTCAGGCCGAGGGCCTGCGCGTACTGCGGCAACTGCTGCTCGGTGGCGCCCGGGTCGGCCTTGGCCAGTTTGGCCAGGCCATCGGTGGCGATGCGCCGGCTGCGCTCGTTGCGCGGCCAGTTCAGTGCGCTGGCGTTGGGTTTGTCGACGAACGCGGCGTACGTGCTGGCCAGTGCCAGGTCGGTGGCGGGCAGGCCGCGCGCCGCACTGCGCATCACCGCCGGCTGCTGCGCGTCGGCGGCCGCGTCGATGCGCTCCCAGCGCAGCGCGTCACTCAACCCGCCCTGCGCCTGCAGCACGGCGAAAACCGCATCGCAGCCGTCGGGCAGCGACTTGCCGTTCTTGCGCCACAGGTCCTGTGCCTCGCTGATCCACTGCGGATCGACCTTGCCGGTCACCTGGCGCGCGGTCAGCTGGGCGCAGCGCAGGCCGGCGTTGTCGGTCGGTGCCCAGTTGGCCAGCAGGGTCGGCCAGTCCTGGCGTCGCGCGACAGAAGGCAGCCACACGCTGCGGAAGGTGGTGGCCACGGCCTGGCCGTCGTAGCGCTTGAGGAAGGCCTGTGCCTGTGCGGTATCGACGGTATCGATGTTGCGGCGCAGGTTGGCGTACTCCAGCCAGCCATAGGCCGGGTGGCGGCTGAGCGCACCGGCCTGGCCGGGATCGAACTGGCCGCGCTCGGCGGCAGCGATGGCGGCTTTCAGCTGCGCATTCTGGGCATCGAGGGACTGGGCATTGGCGCAGCCGATCAGCAGCGTGGTGGCCAAGGGCAGCAGGGACAGGGCGGTCGAAGAGCGTCGGGTCATGGCGCCCAGCATAGCGGGCGCTGGCTGAATTCAGTTTCGCATTGCGTGCACGCCAGCGCTCGGCAACGGCAGCTGAATGTTCCGGATACCGGCACTGCCATTCGGGGCGGCACGCGCCGTAGTGTCGGCCTTGGGCGAACGGCTCGGCTGCAGGGAGCGGCACATGGCGTTCAGTAGCGCAGGACGAAGCGGCCCGCTGGCGGAGATCAATGTCACGCCACTGGTGGATGTGATGCTGGTGCTGTTGATCATCTTCATCGTGACCGCGCCGATCGTGGCCCGGCCGATTGCCGTGCAGTTGCCACAGGCCACCGATCGCACGATCGATCGCCCCGAACCGCCAGCGCCGATCGAGCTGCGCCTGGATGCGTCCAACCAGCTGAGCTGGGACGGGCAACCGATGGCGATCGGCGATCTGCAGGCGCGCCTGCAGGCGCAGGCGGGTGAGCACGCCGGCAACCTGCCGGAGCTGCGTATCGCCACCGATCCGGCGGCCGAATACGAAGGCATGGCCAGGATCCTGGCCGCCGCCGAGGCTACCGGCATGGAGCGCATCGCCTTCGTGCGGTGAGTTCGTCAACGGGCGGCCTGCTATCGGCAGGCCGCCCTTCCTGGATGCCGCAGGAGGCATGTTCCTGAAGGGGCAACCGCTGGATATGCCGGCGCTGCAGCAGGTGCTGGCGCAGGCGCAGCAGCTGCCACTTCCGCGTCGCCCGGCGGTGCGCCTGTCGACCGCCGACGACACCGATTACCAGGACATGGCGCGTGTGCTGCTGGCTGTCAGCCAGCACGGCCTGCGCTTGGACGCACTTGCCCGCCCGTGGGGGCACTGGCAAGACGGCTTGATGAAAGACGGTTGATCTCGGCGCGCGCTGTCGCAGCTGGCATCTGTGCTGCGCACGGCGAACAGTACCGTCCGGTCTTAATCTGTCGCCATTTGACGTAATCAGCTGTCAATTGCGTCAATTCCGCGTGAAAGGGTGTCGATCATCACGCCGTGATTTTTACCGCTTGTTTACAAAGGAGACGCTGCCGCCATGCAGGGGGGAGCGCGGCAGCCCATGTCCCGACATTCCTTTGGAGAGAGAGCGAATGATTCACCTGCATCACCGCCCGTTGGCGGTTGCCGTCGCGCTGTGCGTGACGGCCCTGGCACCACTGGGTGCCGCTGCACAATCCACCACCAACCTCGATGCGGTGGAAGTCACCGGTACCCGCATCAAGCGCGCTGAAGTCGAAGGCCAGGTGCCGATCCAGACCCTGACCCGCGGTGACATCGAGCGCACCGGCCTGACCTCGATCGGCGAGGTGCTGCAGCAGCTCACCGGGTCCGGTTCGGCGCTCAACGCCAAGTTCAATTCGTCCGGCAATTTCGGCTTCCCGCCCGATGGCAGTGGCGTGGGCGCCGGTTCGGCGCAGGTCGATCTCCGCCACCTGGGCGCCAAGCGCGTGCTGGTGCTGGTCGATGGCATCCGCTGGGTCAATGAATCGTCTGCGTCGGGCGTGGGTTCGGCCACCGACCTCAACACCATTCCGCTGGCCATCGTCGAACGCATCGAAGTGCTGGAGGATGGTGCGTCATCGCTGTACGGCTCCGACGCCATTGCCGGTGTGGTCAACATCATCACCCGCCGCGATTTCGATGGCGGCCAGGTGACGCTGAACTATGGCGAATACAGCAAGGGCGACGGCACCCAGAAGGGCGTGGACCTGGCCTGGGGCAAGAGCGGCGATCGCTTCAGCCTGTTCCTGGGCGCCAGCTGGACCAAGCAGGACCCGGTGTTCGCCAAGGATCGCGAGCAGTCGCGCTTCCCGATTCCGGGCACCGGCCTGGCGTTCGGCAGTGGTGGCATTCCGCAGGGCCGCTTCGCCTTCGTCGATCCGAACACCGGCGCCTCGCAGAACATCGTGCCCAATACCGGTGTGAGCAATCCGCGTTACGACGGCAGCGCCGGCTGCAACCGCAGCGATGACTACCATTGCTTCACCAGCGCCGACCGCTTCAACTTCGCCGAATACAACATGGTGCTGACGCCGTCGGAGCGCAAAGGCCTGTTCGGCCAGTTCCGCTTCGACATCACCGACAACGTGCAGTGGTACGTCAAGGCACTGGGCAACCGCCGCGAGTCGACCAACCAGGCCGGGCCGGAGCCGCTGTTCTTCGGCCCCGACGGTGCCACCGGCAATCCGCTGGCCGACAACATCGTGGTCTCGCACCTGAACCCGTACAACCCGTTCGGCTTCGACCTGGTGTCCGGCGACAACATGAGCCTGATCGGCCGCCGCCCGGTGGAAGGCGGTGCGCGCGTGTTCAAGCAGAAGGTGGACACCACCTATTTCGCCACCGGCTTGGTCGGCGACTTCCATGCCGCCGACCGCAGCTGGTACTGGGATGTCAACGGCATGTACAGCAAGAACAAGGCCGAACAGACCAACTACGGCAGCTATGACATCTACAAGGTGAACATGGCGCTGGGCGATCCGGCGGTGTGCGCCGCGACCCCGGGCTGCGTGCCGCTGAACATCTTCGGCGGCGTCGGCTCGATCACCCCGGACATGCTGAAGTGGATCCAGCCGGTGGTGCGCGACCGCAGCCAGAACGAACTGAGCCTGTTCACCGCCAACCTGTCCAGCGATCTGTTCTCGCTGCCGGCCGGCCCGGTGTCCTTCGCCACCGGCTTCGAGTACCGCAAGTACAAGGGTTCCTACCAGCCTGATCCGCTGACGGTGATCGGCCACTACAACGGCGTACCGTCGCAGCCGACCTCCGGCTCCTATGACGTCAACGAGGCCTACCTGGAGTTGAGCGTGCCGATCTTCGCCGACTCGCCGTTCGGCAAGAAGCTCGATCTCAGCCTGGCCGGGCGCTACTCGGATTACTCCACCTTCGGTGGCGAGTTCACGCCCAAGTACGGCCTGCGCTGGCAGGTGACCGACGACTTCGTGCTGCGCACGACCTATGCCGAGGGCTTCCGTGCGCCGTCGATCGGCGAACTGTACGGCTCGGCGGCGCGAGCCGACCTGCAGCTGTTCGATCCCTGCTCGGTAGGCCTGGGTGGCACGCCGCCGCGTGGCAGTGCAGCCAACTGCGCCGCGCTGGGCGTACCGGCGGGCTTCCAGCAGGCCAACTCGCAGATCTCGGTGACCACCGGCGGCAACCGCGAGCTGGATCCGGAACGTTCGCGCAGCTTCAGCGCCGGCTTCGTGTGGAGCCCGTGGTTCGGCAACAACGCGTCGTGGTCGGAGCGCTTCGATGTGGAGGTGACCTTCTACCGCCATGCCATCGACGGCGCGATCCAGGCGATCAATGCGCAGACCCAGCTGGACCTGTGCGTGGATACGCTGGACCCGATCTACTGCAATGGCATCACCCGTGCCAGCACCGGTGCGGTCAGCAGCTTCAACAACCGCCTGACCAACCTGGGGTCGATCAAGACCGATGGCTGGGACGTGGACCTGTTCTGGACGTTGCCGCAGACCTCCATCGGCCAGTTCAAGCTGGCCTGGAAGAACACCTTCGTCGGCCGTTACGAGGCCACCGGTGCGGCCGGGCAGAAGCAGCCGCAGAAGCCCGGCGTGGAAGTGGCCGACAGTTCGATTCCGGAGTGGACCAGCAACGCCAGCATCGGCTGGACGATGGACCGCTGGAGCGCCAACTGGACGGTGCGCCACATCTCCGAGCTGACCGAGAACTGCGGTGATGCTGCGGTGTTCCCGGTGTGCAGCAACCAGGCGGCCGGCACCAACACGCTGTCGGCCACCACCTTCCACGACATGCAGGTGGGCTACAAGATCGACTGGATGAAGGGGCTGCAGCTGACCGCTGGCCTGAACAACGTGTTCGACAAGGATCCGCCGATCTGCCTGTCGTGTTCGTTGAATGGCTACGACGCCTCGACCTACGACATCCCGCGTGGGCGCTACTGGTACCTGCGCGCGGACCTGCGGTTCTGACCTCGGGATGCCGCGCCGGGACCCTCCCGGTGCGGCGCTCGACGCTACGGAATGCACGGCGCCGGGTTGCCCCGGCGCCGTTTGCATCAGAACGACCAGGTAAAGGTCAGCGAGCCGTTGCGGCCATCACCGAAGGCGCCGTAACCATTGATCTGCGACAGGTATTTCTTGTCCAGCAGGTTGTTGAGGTTGGCCTGCACGCTGAACTCCGGCGAGATGCGGTAGCGCACGAAGGCGCTGACCAGCGCATAGCCGCTCTGCTCGATGCGGCCATAGGCCGGCACCGTGTAGTAGATGCGGTTCTGCCAGTTGGCGCCGCCGCCGACGGTCAGTTCCTGCAGCGACTGCGGGGTGTAGCTGGTGAACAGCTTCAACGCGGTCTGCGGCAGGTTGGTGTTGATGTCGCTGCCGTTGATGTCCTTGGCCACGTAGCGCGATGCGCCGAAGGTGGCATTCCAGCCCGGTGCCAGCTCGCCGTTCACTTCGAACTCGAAGCCGCGGCTGACGGTGCCCCGCGCGGCAATCGAAGCGAGTTCGCCGGGCCGGCCGATGATCGGTTCATTGGTGGCCTGGGCGACGTTGTCCTGCTCGATGCGGAAGACCGCCAGCGAGGCATTCAGGCGATTGTCGAACCAGGCGGCCTTGACGCCCACTTCGTAGCTCTTGCCATCCACCGGATCGAGGTAGCGATCATTGCGGTCGCGCGCGGTCTGTGGCTGGAAGATTTCGGTATAGCTGGTGTAGGCAGACCAGGTGTCGTTGATGTCGTACACCAGGCCGGCGTAGGGCGTGGTCACCTTGTGTTCGCGGTCATCGTTCTCGCCTTCGCTCTTCCAGTCGGTGTAGCGCGCACCGAGGATCAGCTTCAGCGGGTCGGCCAGCGACAGGCGGGTGGCGAGGTAGCCGGCCTTCTGGGTGATGGTGCCGCGGCTGGCCAGCGCCAGCGGGTTCCAGTTGGGCTGGCTGATGTTGCCGGTCCAGTTGAAGTAGCTGGCAAACGGATCCCACAGCAGGTTGGCGCCGCCCACCTGGTAGTCGCCGTAGTTGGCGTACTCACGCTTGTTGTAGCTCAGGCCGGCCATGAACTGGTGTTCGCGGCCGAACAGGCGGAACGGACCATCCACGTAGCCATCGACGGCGTTGACCTTGCGCTCGGTGTTGTAGAAGCCGGCCGACGGCGAGATGCCAGCACCGGTGGTCTTGTTGAAGTTGGAGGCCCCGGTGACCCAGTTGTTGTAGGCCGGATAGAACAGCTTGTCGTCGGCCTTGGTCTCGTCGTGGGTGGCGCCGATCTTGAACTTCCAGCCGTTGCTGAAGGCATGCTGCAGCGTGGCGAAGGCACGCTTGCTGGTGGTGTCCCAGTAGGTCCAGTCCGGGCTGGCATTGAAGGACTCGTCATACGGCGTACGGCTTCCGTCCGAGTACAGCATCGGGAAGCCGCCCCAGGTGGCGCCATTGGCACGCTTCTGCTGGTAGTCGTAGCCCACGCTCAGCTGGGTGTCCGGGGTCAGGTCGGCATCGATGACCGCGTAGCCCAGCGTCTTGCGCTGGTTGTAGCGGTCCATCTGGCCGTCGGTATCCAGGTAGCTGCCGATGACGCGGCCACGCACGGTACCGCTGGCATTGAGCGCGCTGCCCACGTCCACGGTGGTGCGGGTGCGGCCCCAGCTGCCCACGTTCACCGATACGCTGCCGGTCAGTTCGGCGCTGTCGGCATGCTTGCGGATCAGGTTCACCGATGCCGACGGATTACCGGCACCACTGAGCAGGCCGGTGGCACCGCGCACCACTTCCACGCGGTCGTACAGGGCCAGATCCAGGCCGGAATCACCGTAGCTCCAGTTCTGCACCATCTGCGTCGGCAGGCCATCGAACTGGTAGGCATCGATGTAGAACCCACGCGCGTAGAACTCGGTGCGCTCGCTGTCGGACTGGGTGCTGGTCACGCCGGTGGTGTTGGCCAGCACGTCGATGATGTCGTCCAGCTTCTGGTCTTCGATGCGCTGGTGGCTGATGATGCTGATCGACTGCGGGATCTCGCGCGGTGCCAGGTCGAAACGGGTACCGGCGGAGGTGCGGCGCACCGAATAGCCTTCGGCACGCTCACCCTTGACCACGACCTTGTCGAGGGTGGTCGGGTCGGCGGCGGTGTCGGCAAAGGCGGCCGGGGCGATGGCCAGGCTGAGGGCGGACAGCACCGCCGCGGACAGGCGATGTGGCAGAACGGGGGAGGTCGAACGGATCATTGGGGTTCCTGGACGGGCACGTGCGTGCGTCCGACCGGCTTCCCGGATGGTCTGGCGCCGCGGCTGGTGGGGATCTCACGCCGCTGGCGGAACCCTGCGTTCAGGGCGGTGGCTGGGCAATGCGAGCACGGACGAACCGTCCTGGCCGTCCGCAAAACGCAAATATCGTAATGGGAATTGTTTTCGTTTACAAATGGGCGAGGGCGGTGCGCATGCTGTCGCGGCCGATCTAGTCCTGCGGCGGCAGGCGTTCGGCCTGGATCTTCATGCGCGGCCGTTCCCCCTCGATGCCGACGGCGTATTCGACGGTGATCACTACGTCCGCGTCGAGTCCGCGCACATTCAGGGACTGCACCTTCCCGGTCACGTATTCCGGGAACAGCCGTTCCGAGCCGGCGTAGTTCGTCCCGGGGGCCAGGCAGGCCAGGGTGCGCTGGATGTTGATCGTGGCGAATTCGGTGGACGTATTGGGCAGCAGCCAATCGCAGAACTGCCTGCCCGCAAGGGTGCCGCCATGCGTGCAGTGCTTGCTGAAGCTGCTCCAGTCGCTGACCAGTTCAATCGCCGGCTGGGTGCCGATCGAGGCGCTGTTGGCGAAGGCAAGAAGATGTGCACACAACGGGTCGCGGCGTGCCTGCACGGTGCTGCAGCTGGTGGCCAGCAGCGCCAGGGTGACGAACGGCGCGATGGTGCGAAGGCGGGTCATCGGTGTGCTTTCCCTGTCACTGCGGTCGATGATGCGTCTGGCCGGGCGTGGCGTCGAGCCTGGTCGGCCAAGGGGTCAGCGCAGCAGCGGCAGCGGGTCGCGCGCGCCCTGGGAACCGTAGATGCCCCAGTGCAGGTGCGGCGGCGTGCCCTTGGCGTTGCCGCTGTCGCCGACATGGCCGAGCAGGTCGCCGGGCCGGACCACCTGGCCGCGTGCCAGACCGTCGGCCCAGCTTTCCAGATGCGCGTAGTAGTAGCGTTCCCGTCCCGGCCCGATCACCCACACCTGGCGGCCGCCAAGCCCGCGTTCGCTGACATCGGCGACGACGCCAGGCGTGGCGCTGCGCACCGGCGTACCGCGCTTGGCGAAGATGTCGATACCCGCATGCGTGCGGTCACGACCGCGCGGCGCACCGAAGGTGTCGGCGATCTGCCTTGGGCGCACGCCCTGCACCGGCACTGGCAGCGCGGTGGCGGCGGGCATCCGCGCGAGTGTCCACAACATCTTCGGTGCGGCCGCCCACGGGCTGTTCCACAGCGCCAGGGCTGCAACGATGGCAATGGCCAGGAACAGGCCGCGCAGCAGCCAGTGGCGCAGGCGATGGGCAGGGGAGGTGGTTGTGCTCATGGCTTCGGACTGTAGCGTCGAGCCACGCTCGACGGCTGTTGCTTTGCGGTCAAAGGGGAGTCGTCAAAGGGCAGTCGAGCAAGCTCGACTCTACAGGGGCGGTAGCAGCGGCACTTCGAAACTCCGCTTCAGCGTCCCCAGTGCCACCGAGGTCCGGAACCGCTCGATGTTGTCATCACCGCCGAACAGGCGCTCGGTGATCGCCTCGTATTCTTCCATCGACGCCGCTGAAAGCAGCAGCAGGAAGTCGCCGTCGCCGGTGATCGAGTAGCACTGCTGCACCGCCGGGTCGTCCTGCACGCGGCGCTTGAACGGCGCCACGCGCTCGCGCTGCTCGCTGACCACGCGCACCTCGACGATGATGGTCAGCGGTCGCCCGACCTTGGCTGCGGCGACCACCGCCACATTGGCCGCGATCACGCCGCTGTCCTGCAGGCGCTTGATCCGGCGTTGCACGGCCGGGGTGGACAGGTGCACGGCCTCGGCGATTTCGCGCTGCGGCAGGGTGTTGTCCCGCTGCAGCAGGTCGAGGATGGCGCGGTCGAAACTGTCGAGCACGGGGGCGATGGCCATGGCGAGCAGAAATTGCACGAACGGGCTGTCAATTGAGCCAAGTGCTCGGCGTGGGCGCAATAGACTTTGCCCATGCAGACCTCACGATTCGCGCCGATGTTGCCGGCGCTGGCGGTGCTGGGCTCGGTCACCTCGCTGGCCATCGGCACCTCCTACGCAAAACACCTGTTCCCGCTGATCGGCGCCCAGGGCACCAGCGCGCTGCGCGTGGGCTTCTCGGCGCTGTTGCTGCTGCTGTTCTGGCGGCCGTGGCGCTGGAAAACCAGCCGCGTGGATGCGATCACCATCCTGCGCTACGGGCTCACCCTGGGCCTGATGAACCTGCTGTTCTACATGGCCCTGCGCACGATTCCCTTCGGCATCGCGGTGGCCATTGAATTCACCGGGCCGTTGACGGTGGCGATGCTGTCATCACGACGACCGATCGACTTCGTCTGGGTAGGTTGCGCGGTGGTGGGGTTGTTGCTGTTGCTGCCGTTGGGGGGCGGCCCGGCGCTGGACCCGGCCGGTGTGCTGTATGCAATGGGTGCGGCGGCGTGCTGGGGCCTGTACATCGTGTTCGGCAAGCGCGCCGGCCACCTGCACGCCGGGCATTCGGTGTCGCTGGGGCTGCTGGCGGCGTCGCTGGTGGTGGTGCCGGTGGGCGTGGTGCATGCCGGTGCGGCGCTGCTCGATCCGAAGATCCTGGCGGCGGGGCTGCTGGTGGCGCTGGTATCCAGTGCGATCCCGATGTCGCTGGAAATGATGGCGCTCAAGCGCCTGCCCAAGGAGACCTTCGGCATTCTGATCAGCATGGAACCGGCGGTGGCCGCGCTGTGGGCGATGTTGCTGCTGCACGAGCACCTGCACGGGCTGCAGTGGCTGGCGATCGGCTGCACCGTGCTGGCCTCGGTGGGCAGCACGATGACCGCGCGAAGGCTGAAGGTGCCGGTCACCGCATGAAAAAGGGGACGGAGGGGATTAAGTCGTTTGTGCCACAAACGACTTAATCCCCTCCGTCCCCTTTTTCAGCGCAGGGCGTCGGCCGGGACGTCGATCGCCATCGCCAGGGCGAGGTGGTCGGAGAACGCGGCCGGTACGGCTTCCACGGTGCGGGTCTGCAGCCCGCTGCTGACCAGGATGTGGTCGATGGCGCGGTCGGGGCGCCAGCTGGGGAAGGTCGGCACGATGCAGCCGGGCGGCTGCAGCCGGGTCTTCTGGTAGAGCACCTGCATTTCCGGGCGTTCGGCCAGGCAGTTGAAATCGCCCATCAGCACCGCGTTGGGGTGGTCGGACAGCAGCTCGGCGATGAAACCCAGCTGCGACATCCGCGAGCCCGCGCCAAGTGACAGATGCGCCACCGCCACCGCCAGGCCGTCGGTACCGTCGCCGAACTTGGCCAGCAGCACGCCACGCCCGCCGATGCGGCCGGGCAGGGCGTGGTCCTGCACTTCCACCGGTTCCAGCTTGCTCAGCAAGCCGTTGGCGCTGGAGGCGACCCCGCCCATGCGCCGGTTAGGCTGGTGGCTCCAGTAATTGAAGCCGGCGCGCTGGGCCAGGTAATGGGTCTGGTTGGTGAAGCCCGAGCGCAGGCTGCCCGGGTCGGCCTCCTGCAGGCCGACGATGTCGTGTTCGCGCGCCAAGGTGGCAATCGCGTCAAGGCTGCTGCGCTTGCGACCCGCCGGCAGCGCATGTGACCAGCTGCGGGTCACATAGTCGCTGTAGCGGCGGGTACTTGAGCCGGCCTGGATGTTGGCCGTCAGCAAGCGCAGGGTCCGTGTACGGGGGGAATTCACGGCCGGGGAAAACGTCTCTTGGATCAGTGAGCCTGGGCCGCACCGCGTTCGTGGGCGATCAGGTGGTCGGCAATGCGCAGCATGTCCGGGAAGCTCTTGCCCTTCACCAGGTACTTGCCATTGACGATGATCGACGGCGTTCCGCTGATCTGGCTGCGCTGGGCGAACTGCTTGGCCGAGTTGGTCTTGGCGTTCACCGCGAAGCTGCCCATGGTGGCGGCGAACTGCTTCGGATCCACGCCATAGGCGCCGTAGAACTTGGCGATGTCGTCCACCGAGTCACGGCCGCGCTCGCCCTTCAGGGTCTTCTGCGAGTGGATGGCGGCGTACAGCGCTTCGTGGGTCTTCTCCTGCACGCCCAGCGTCTGCGCGGCGTAGAAGGCACGGGCGTAGTCATCCCAGGTGCCGCCGAACATGGCCGGCACGTAGACGAAGTTCACGTCGCTCGGCAGACCGGCCTTCCACGGGCCGACCAGCGGCTGGAACGCGGCACAGGCCGGGCAGACGTAGCCGAAGATCTCGGTCACTTCGATCTTGCCGGCGGCCGGCTGGAACGGCTGGCCGTTCGGGATGACCTGGTAATCGGCGCCTTCCACCGGGGCCGGGCCGGTCAGCGCGGCGGTGGTCGGGGCCGGAGCGGCCGCCGGAGCGGCTTCGGCCGCAGCCTTGTCGCCTTCGGCAGCGGCCGGGGCAGCGCCCTCGGCGCCCGCCGCCGGAGCCGCCGGCTCGGTGCTGGCCGGAGCCGGTGCCGGTTCGGCCGGAGCCGCGGTGGTGTTGGCGCTGCCGTCATCGGCCTTGCAGGCGGCCAGGATCGGCAGCAGCGCTGCGAGGGCGAGGGCGGCGAAACGGGTCTTCATGGAAACGTCTCCAGCATCTGGAATGGTGGGGCCGGCGTCAGGCACCGGCCAGAGGGAAATGATGACACGCGGCGGCGACAGCGCCGTGTCGATGGTGGGTGTTGGTTCAGCGGCCGCGGGCCGCGCGGGCCTGGGCGATCAGCGCCGAGGCGATGCGCAGCTGGTCGTCGAAGCTGTTGCCACGCACCAGGTACTGGCCGTTGATGATGATGGCCGGGGTGCCCGGCACCTTGGTGCGCTGGGCGAACGCGCGGGCGGCATCGACCTTCTTCTGCACGGCCTCGCCCCGCAGCGCCTGCAGGTAACGGTCCGGGGCCACGCCGTAGGCTTTGTAGAAGTTGGCGAGCTCATCGGCCGAGATGTTCTGCATCGGCAGCGCGCCGTCCTGGTGCAGTGCCTTGAACACGGCCGCATGGCTGCGCTTGGCCACGCCCACTTCGTCAGCGGCGTAGTAGGCCAGGGCCCAGGCATCCCAGGCGCCGCCGAAGGCGGCCGGCACCGGGGTGAAGCGCACGTCGGCCGGCAGCTTGGCGGCCCAGGCCTCCAGCTGCGGCTCGAAATGGGCGCAGTGCGGGCAGGTGTAGCCGAAGACCTCGACCACTTCGATCTTCCCGGCCAGCGGCTGGAACGGGCCCGGCTGGGCGATACGTTCGTAGTCTTTGCCTTCCACCAGCGGTGCGTTGGCAGGGGCGGCGGCACTGGCGGCCAGCGGCAGCAGGACCAGCAGGGACAACAGCAGGCGGGGAATCAACCTCATCGACACGCATCTCCGTTGAAAAAAGCAACGCCGGCGCGGTCGCCGGCGTGAAGGAAACATACCGCAGGCGGGGGCCGCGGTGGCGGCCCGGGCCGACCAGTGGTGGTCAGGGGGCGGCAGCCGGTTGCGTTGGCGTGGCCGCAGCGGCCAGGTCGTCGGCCTTGTTGTGCAGGCCCTGCAGGTAGCTCGACAGCGCCTGCACCTCCTGTTCGCTCAGCTTCTGCGCGACCGTGGCCATGATCTGGAAATGGGTCTTGTCGGTCTCATGGGTCTGCCCGGCCTGGTACTCCTGCAGGCGTCGCGCGACATAACTGGCGTGCTGGCCACCGAGATGCGGATAGGCGGGCCCCGGATTGCCGGCGCCGCTGGGGCCATGGCAGGCCATGCAGGCCGGCAGGCCGCGCTTGGCGTCGCCACCGCGGTACAGCTGCTGGCCGATCTCGTAGAATTTCATGCCCTTGTAAGGGCCGTCGGTGACCGCGGTGTCGTCGGCGATGCCGGCCGTGGCCTTCTGGGTGGCGAAGTAGGCGCCGATGTCGCGCATGTCCTGCGGCGTAAGGTTCTGCACGAACGGCACCATCGCCACCGCCGCGCCGGAACTGCGCTGGCCATTGGCAATCAGGGCCATCTGCTGGGCCACGTAGCGTTCGCTCTGGCCGGCGATGGACGGGTACATCTCCACCGTGGCGTTGCCGTCGGCGCCGTGGCAGGCCGCGCAGGCCGAGGCCTTGGTCTGGCCTGCCTTGGCATCGCCCCAGTGGGTCTTGCTGAAATCCACCTCCAGCGAGGCGGTGTTGATCGGCCCGTTGTCGGGCAGCGGGGTCAACGTGGTCTGCGCGAACGCAGCGGCGGCAACGACTACGGCAGTGGCAAGGGCGGATACGGCAAGAACGCGAGCGTGGCGCATGCTAAAGCTCCGTATGGACCGGGCCGGGCGGTGGCCGCCGGCATCGCCCGGATTATCAACGGCGTTTCCGCGCACGGTCAACGCAGCAGTGCAGCAAAATGCCCGCAAGGGCCGCCGGCACGGGCGCGCGGCGCCGCAACATGCGATCCTAGGCACATGTCATTGCTCATCGAACGCGCCCGTTACCACCTCTCGGCCCACAACGTGCGGCAGCTGCCGCCCGATGAAGGCGCCGAAGTGGCCTTCGCCGGACGCTCCAACGCCGGCAAGTCCAGCGCCCTCAACGCGCTGACCCGCCAGAACGCCCTGGCCCGCGTGTCCAAGACCCCCGGCCGCACCCAGCAGCTGGTGTTCTTCCAGATCACCCCGGACGCCCACCTGGTCGACCTGCCCGGTTACGGCTACGCCAAGGTGCCGCTGGACCTGCAGGCGCACTGGCAGGCCTTCATCGACCGGTACTTCCGCACCCGCGAAGCCCTGAAGGGCCTGGTGGTGGTGATGGACATCCGTCACCCGCTGAAGGATTACGACCGGCAGATGCTGTCCTACGCGGTGCAGCGCGGCATGCCGGCGCACGCACTGCTGACCAAGGCCGACAAGCTCAGCCGCAGCCAGCAGATGCAGACCCTGCAGAAGGTGCGCAAGGAGCTGCACTCGGCCTACGGCGACAGCGTCAGCGTGCAGGTGTTCTCCGGCGAGGACCGCACCGGCGTGGATGAGGCCCGCGCCGTGATCGGCGGCTGGCTGGGGCTGGAATAAGCGTTCCCCCGTCGCCCGGCTGGCAGCCGGGCGCTACCGACCTGTTTCCTGGTAGTGCCGGCCGCTGGCCGGCAACATCGCCCTGTCCTGTGGCACACCCTCACAACGGCGAATACTCCGCCGGCACCCACGCATAGGCTTGGCCTTCGCTGCGCACATGGCCCAGGCCCGGGAACGGCAGGTGCGCACCGGCCACCCACCAACCGTTGGCGGTGGCCTGCTGCAGCAGGCCGCGACGGCTGGCCGTGGCCGCCTTGCGGTCCGAATCGGCCTCGAACGCGGCCTCCGGGTGTGCGAACTGCACCGCGTGGAAGTGCAGCACATCGCCCCACACCAGCAGTGACTGGCCCTGGCTGTCGAACCGGTAGGAGACGTGGCCCGGCGTGTGGCCGTGGGTATCCATCGCCACCGCGCCACCGGGCAGGGCATCGCCGGGGCTGAAGGTGCGCAGGTGGCCGCTGGCCTGGTACGGCGCTACTGCGGTGCGCGCCAGCGGGAAGGCGAAGCGCACGCCCTTCGGCGCCGTGGCCTCGCTGGCCGGGTTGAGCCAGTAATCGGCATCGGCCCTGGACAGCCACACGGTGGCATTCGGGTAGGCCGGCTTGCCCTGCGCGTCGAGTACGCCGCACAGGTGGTCCGGATGGGCATGGGTCAGCAGCACCTCGTCCACCTCGGCCGGGTCCACGCCGGAGGCACGCAGGTTGCCCAGCACCTGGCCCAGGCCGGGGCCGAAGCACTGCGCGGTGCCGGTGTCGACCAGGGTCAGGTGGTTGCCCTGGCGCACCAGGAAGGCGTTGATGGCGGTCTGCAGGCCCTTCTTGTCTTCCGGTACGTAGCGGCCTTCCAACAGGCGGCTGACCAGCGTTGGCGGTACGTCCACCACTTCCTGCCGGCCGAGTGCGACCACGCCATCGAACAGGGCGGTGACCTGCAACGCACCGATGCGCTGATGGTAGACGCCGGGCACCTGCCGGGTGGGAGCGGGTGAGGTGGCTTCGGCCAGCGCGGCCAGCGGCAGGGCGGACAGGGCCAGCAGCAGGGCGCTACGCAGGGGCAGGTGATGCAGGGTCATGGCAGTTCTCGGTGGATGACGGGCGGTTCCGTTGCCGGACAGCGTGCCGTGGCCAGCGTGTGCGCGGCGCTCAAAGCAGTGCGCGGAATGCTCAGGGAGGGGTGTTGCCTGCAGGGCTGCGCCCTGCACCCGCTGCAGGCAACAGCAACAGCAACAGCAAAAGCAACAGCAACAGCAACAGCAAAAGCAACAGCAACAGCCGAAGCAACGGCGGGCTTCCTGTGGGGAGGCGGGGTGGGTCCGGTTGCGGGAGACGCCGTAAACCCATCCCTGGGGGCTTGG
>NZ_JASJSU010000008.1:0-79253 GCF_030237045.1 Stenotrophomonas maltophilia group sp. Smal17 | reverse complement strand
CCCATCAAGGAGCCCGTATGGACCCGAGCAACGTCAACGCCCAGGTCATCGATGTGATCAACCAGGTGCAGACGGCCACCATGGCCACGACCGTGGTGAAGACCAGTGGCGCCGGCAAGGCCTACCAATCGGTGGCCCAGTCCGCGGCGATTGCCGTGCAGGACGCGGCCGACGCGCTGCGCAACGTTTCCACCATCGCAACCACCGCCGCCGGCGTGGCCATGGCTCAATACCTGGCGACCGGAGACGAAAAGTATGCGAGGGTGCTTACGCAGGCGCAGACCATGATGCAGGGGGCCACCGACGACTTCACCCGCGTCGGCAGCGCCGCTGCGACCGTCCTCAAGGATTTTCCGGCCCAGTGAGGCCGCCAGGAGAGCCACGCATGAGCGTTTTCATCGACGGTCGCCCCGTTCCCCATCCCGGCCAGTTCAGTTCGCGAACCAAGCGCGTGCTGCCGTTCGTCGATGGCGGCCACTATTGGCTGCAGTGGGCCATCGATTCACACGAGCATCGATACGCCTTTGCAGACGAAGGCGCGATGCTCGAAGGCGTGCAGCAGGGCCTGCATGGTTCACGCATGGCCTGGCTTCCCCATGCCGGCCTGCAGGTGAGCCCGGTCAAGCTGCTCAGCCTTCACACCGACGAACTTGAAGCGTTGCGCCAGCTGGAATCGAGCCCGCCCAGCAACCTGCTGTCGAATGAAGTGCAGAGTGTGCTGGTCCGGCACGGCCTGCTGAGCAACAAGGAACTGGGCGCATACCGGCCCTTCCTCGCGGCCGTTGGCGCCGGCGACGCGCCGCTGCTGCAGCAGCTCGACTTCCGTGAATCGCTGGCGCTGTACCAGCTGGCCCAGGAACAGGGCGGCCATAACCCGCCCAGCGAGGTCCAGGCCGAAGCGGCCCGTTTCGCCTTGCAGCACGCACGCAGGCCGATCGAGTTCGCCGACTATTTCCGCTTCTACCTGCGTGCTTATCGGCCGGGAGGCAACAGCGACCTGCGCCTGGAACGTGCCACGCACGCATTGCAGACCCTGCTGCCGATGCTGTTCGGCTACCTGGACGGGCCCCAGCTTTCGCATCTTCCATCCCCCGAGCAGGTGCGCGCCGCCATTGCCGAAACACTGGCGGCAAACCGCCACATCGGCTACGCCCGCATTTCGCTGGCCGCGCAGCAGGTCGCGATGTTCCTGGGCGATGGCGATGGGCTGCAGCTGGATGGCGAACGATGGCGCGAGGCCGCGCGTCGGCAACTGCGTAGCGCACAGGCGTTCCTCGACAACCATCCGGTCTCGCGCGGCCAGCTCGGCCAGGACGGTGCCAGCGTGCTGTTCGCCATCGATGGCTCCAAGGAACAGGCGCGCATCCAGGTGGAGGACAACGTCATCACCCTGCAGGACTACCGCCGAACGCGCCGTTTCGCCGAGGATGAGGCCGAGATCGGCTACCAGGCAGACGCGGTGTGAGCCCGCCCTCACCCCCGCCCGGGCCTGATGACGGCGTGCAGGCAGCCACGGCCGCGCTGGCCTCGGCCGCCGGCGTGGCCGTGAACGCCGGCCGTCAGGCCGCGCGGCAGCAAGCGCAGAAGATCCTGGCCGATGCCCAGGCGGCATTGCGCCACATCCTGGGGGAGCGCAACGACGGCTCCTCCTCCCCAGCCCCAGAAGGAGTTCCTGCGATGACCTTCCCGATCCCACCCTCTCCGTTCCCCACGCCGGACCGTCCCGGCGGCAAAACCCCCATGCAGATTGCGCAGGAACTTGCCGACGCCGCGATGGCGGCAAGCGACGAAGGCATCCGCCAGGCGATGACGGTCTCGCAGCAGGCCGTCGAAGCCGCCGCCGAAGCCGCCCGCCGCGCCGATGAGGCTGCCGAGGAAGCGGTACGCAGGGCCGCCGAAGCGAACGCCAGGTAGCGTCCGCTGCGGTGATGCGCTCACCCCGGGCAGGCCTGAACCTGCGCCGGGGTTTTCATTGCTCCGGTATGCGCCGATAGCTGCGCGGGCTGACCCCGACCAGGCGCCGGAAGCTCTTCTCGAAGTGGCTGAGGTCACCGAAGCCGACCTGCAGCGCGACATCGGTGATGCGCAGGCGCTGCCCACCCCGCAGCAGCTGCTTGGCGTGTTCGATGCGCTGCTGCTGCAGCAGCAGCTTGAAGGTGGTGCCCAGTTCGCTGCGGAACAGGAAGCCCAGGTGCGACTGGCTCACATGCGCCTGGCGCGCCAAATCGCCCAGCGTGACCGGCTCGGCGGCGTGATCCTTCAGATAGGCAAGCGCACGCTTGAGGCCATCGTGCAGGCCGTCGTGCGACGGCGCAGGTGTCGTCGAAGCGACAGCTTGCGGTACTGCCCCGGCCGCCTGCAGCGCCTCCCCGTCGGGCACCGGAGGATCGGCATCCGCCACTGTTTCGCCCAGCATCAGGCCAGGCGCATGCCGCAGCAGGTCCTCACGACGGATGCTGCGCCCGCCGGTCATCACCGCCAGGCGCACCACCACCCGCTCCATCTCCAGCAGGTTGCCGGGCCAGTCATGGCCACGCAGCGCATCCAGCACGTCCTCGCTGATGACCTGCGGGTTGAACCCATGCATCTGCAGCGAGCGCGCCACCAGCGCATCGATGTCGTCGCTGCGCTCGCGCAACGGGGGAATGTCCACGGTAAGGAACTCCAGCCCGGCCAGCAGCGCCCGCGAGAACTGCCGCTCGCGCACACGCTGTTCAAGGTCGGCACTGGTGGAGGCGATCACCCGGATCGCGCGGGCCTGGCCAGACTGGACGGTGGCGGTCTCCAGGTCGCGGATGCAATGCGAGAGCTGCGCCTGCAAGGGAACCGGAAGCTCATCCACCTCGTGGAAATACAGGCTGCCGCCGCGGGCGCGCGCGAACCAGTCCGCAGGCGTTTCCTGTGGATGGGCGCAGTTGACCTCGACGAACGGCCCCCGCCGCCGCGGACCGCAGCTGTGCAGGGCCGCGGCCAGTTCCATCTTCTCGGTGCCGAATTCGCCGCGCAGCAGCACCGGCAACTGGCTGGCGGCAGCGCGCTCGACGAACTCCTCCATCCGCTTCAACGCATCGCAGGCGCCGACCAGCAGCAACGGGCGGCTCAGGGCCTGTTCGGCCCAGGCTTGCGCTTCGTAGCGCTTGATCAGATGTGCGCATCGATGCGCGAACGCTTCACCCAGCGCCAGCGCACTGCTGTCCAGTCCACCCGCCTCGCCTTCCAGCTGCAGCTCGCCGAGCACCTCGCCGCCGTAGCGGATCGGTAGGCGCTGGCCGGCCTCCAGCGACGCGTCCTGGCCAGGGGCCGTGCCCGGTCCACGCAGATGGACACGGCCGCCACGCAGCGCATGGTGTTGCGAAAACTCCTTGATGAACGCGCCCAGCAGGTCGGGCAAGGACCGGTACGGTCGATAGGCGCGCTGCAACATCTGACTGACTTGCCTGTGCATTGAAACTCCCCTTGCGAATGGCGCCCCGGTGCTGCTGCACCAGGCGATCGCGCAATGCCTAGCGTCTGGCTTCATTGCGTGATGCTGCGATGCCTACGCCGCGCCTCGCGCCAGCCGCTGCACACGCAGATCAACGCGCACGCTGTCCGCCCCCATGCCCCCAGGGGGTTGCCGTCGGTGGGTCGACGATGCGGACGTCGGACGGATCCGGATTCCCCCAACGCCTTCACGGCGCCGGCATTTCCGATTATCGAATCGGAGTTTCAAGAGAAACGTGATGATAATCACGTGAATATCCAGATTGCCGCACCAAATCCACGGGTCGGCGGGCTCCTGCACCACCAGGAAATCGTCCTTTTCGCGGGCCGTGGCGCGGCGCCAGCGATATCTGGGCAGCGTGCAGCACCGGGCCCGTATGCCGGTGCCGCCAGCGGGCGGCATAATCCGCGCCCAACCAAGGAGATTCAACGTATGGAACACACTAGCCCGGCAGCCCCCAAAAACTATCTGATGTGGGCGATCCTGAGTATCTTCGGTGGCTTCTGGCCCTTCGGCATCGTCGCCACCGTCTACGCCAACCGCACGTCATCGCTGCTCGCCGCCGGCCAGATCGGCCCGGCCACGGTGGCATCGCGCAAAGCGCTGCGCTGGATGATCGCTTCATTCGTCACGCTGCCGCTGTGTGTCCTGCTGCTGGTGGGGTATGCACTGATCCTGCGCGCAGCGGGCTGAGCCACACAGCGCCGGTCTGCGGCATGATGGGCGTCCTGTCCTGCTCTGGAGCCAGCCATGCCTTTGGGATTCATCGGCCTGGGCGTCATGGGAACGCCCATGGCCGGCCACCTGGCGCGGGCGGGCCGTGCCGTGCTGGGCTGGTCCCGCTCCGGCCGCAACCACGCCGCCGCGCGTGCCGCAGGCGTCGAGGTCCGTGAGCAGCTGCACGACGTATTCGCAGCCTGCGAAACCCTCATCCTGATGCTGGCCAACGACGACGCCATCGACAGCGTGCTTGATCGACAGGGCAGCGCGTTCGGCGAACGCGTGCGCGGCCGCCTGCTGATCAACATGGGCACCAGTTCGGCGGCGTATTCACAGGCGCTGGGCGAGCAGATCCGCGCCGCGGGTGGCCGTTACGTGGAGGCGCCGGTCTCCGGCTCCCGTGTGCAGGCCGAAGCGGCGCAACTGGTCATCATGCTGGCCGGCACCGATGCCGATCTCGCCGTAGCGGCACCGCTGCTGGCACCGATGGGCCGGCAGACGGTGTGCTGCGGCAGCGTGCCGTCCGCGTTGCGCATGAAGCTGGCGGTGAACCTGTACCTGATCACGCTGGTCACCGGCCTGGCCGAAGCCGTGCACTTCGCCGAAGCCCACGGCATCGAGCTGGAACGCTTCGCGCAGGTGCTCAATGCCGGGCCGATGGCCAGTGAGGTGTCACGGATCAAGCTGGACAAGATGGCCCGTGGCGATTTTGCCGTGCAGGCATCGATCACCGATGTACACAAGAACAGCGCGCTGGTGGCCGCCGCTGCACGCGAGGCAGGCATGCATGCACCGCTGATCGAGGCCAGCGATGCCTTGTTCGCACAGGCAGAGCACGCAGGTCTGGGCGCGTTGGACATGGCCGCCGTGCTGGAGGTGGTCCGCGCCAGGCCGGGCGCTGCCGGCCGGCGCTGACCCGGATTCATCTTCCGGCACTCCTGCCGTCCCCGGCCGCTGCTATATTCAGCCCAGGTCGGCAGGCACGGTGCCTGCCCTCGAATCACAGGGAGTTGGACATGGGTCTGGTACAGGCGGTGAAGGGTGCGGTAGGCGGTGTGCTGGCCGACCAGTGGAAGGACTTCTACACCGTGCCCACGGGCCTGCCGTCCACGGCGGCCCTGTTCGCAGCGGTGCCGCACGGCACCAATGCCGGCCGCGGCTCCAACACCAGCGGCTCGTCCAACATCATCAGCAACGGCTCGAAGATCATCGTGCCGGAAGGCTACGGCCTGCTGCTGTTCCAGGACGGCGCGATCACCGCGTTCGTCGCCGAAGCGGGCGGCTACGAGTGGCGCTCGGACGATCTGAACTCGCAGTCGATCTTTGCCGGTGACGGCCTGGTCAGCACCTTCATCAAGCAGAGCTGGGAACGCTTCAAGTTCGGCGGCCAGCCCGGCTCGCAGCAGGCTGCGTATTTCGTCTCGCTGAAGGAACTGCCCGACAACCGCTTCGGCACCCAGTCGGAAATCTACTGGGACGACGGCTTCCTCAACACCCAGGTCGGCGCGGTCACCCGTGGCTCGTACACGCTGAAGATCGTCGACCCGATCCTGTTCGTGAAGAACTTCGTGCCGGCCAGCTACCTGCAGCCGGGCCAGGTGTTCGACTTCACCGATCTGGACAACGCCGCCGCCAGCCAGCTGTTCAATGAAGTGGTCGGTTCGCTGGCCCCGGCCTTCAGCCTGTACACGAACGATCCGAGCAAGGGCAACCGCATCACCAAGCTGCAGCAGGATTCGATCGGCTTTGCGCAGAGCCTGTCGGCCGCGGTCGAGCAGGCGTATCAGTGGCAGAGCGATCGCGGCCTGGCCATCGTCAAGACCGCCATCGTTTCCATCGAGTACGACGCCAACACCCGTGAACTGCTGAAGACCGTGCAGCGCGCCGATGCGCTGTCCGGCTCGCGCGGCAACTCCAACCTGCAGGCCAGCGTCGCCCAGGGCATCCAGTCGGCCGGCGAGAACGGCGGTGCGGCAGGGCTTGTCGGTGTCGGCATGGCCTCGGGCATGTTCGGTGTCGGCGGCATGCAGCAGCCGGTTACACCGGCCGCAGACGATCCGGTGGCCAAGCTGAAGAAGGCCAAGGAGATGCTGGACCTGGGCCTGATCACCCAGAGCGACTACGACGCCCTGAAGGCCAAGGCACTGGGCCTGTAACGGCAGGACGCACAACGAACATGTCCGATCCCCGAAACGGCCCCCCGCCGCTGCCCGGATCCGCGCCCGCGACGCCGCCGCCCTTGCCGGCGGCGTCGTTGAATGGACCGGGTTCCCCGCAGGACGTCCCTCCCCTGCCCGGCAGCTTCCCGCTGGACACCTCGACGCTGCCGCAGGCCATCCGCGATGAAGTGGAGGCCCCGGACCCGGTGGCCATCGACACCTCGGCCAGCGAGCTGAAGGACGGCCTCAACCGTTGCCCGAAGTGCGGCGCCACCGACATCCGGCCCAAGGCCGGCACCGACATCCTGGTCTGCCTGTACTGCCGTCACGAATGGCATGGCGCGCGTGTCGAAGAGGAGTTCGGGCTGGGCGAAGCCATCGACCAGCTGCGTGGCACCGTCATCGCCTCCGGCGCGCGTGACATCGACGCCGATACCTCGGCGCTGATGACCTTCAAGTGCACCGGCTGTGGCGCCGAAGTCACGGTCAATACCGAAAGCACGATGACGGCGCGCTGCCACTGGTGCCGGCATGTGTTCGGCGTCAACGAGCAGATCAGCAACGGCGCGGTGCCCGATGCCGTCCTTCCCTTCCATATCAAGAAGGACGATGCCGTCGCGCGCATCCGCCAGTTCGTCGACAAGCGCCGGATGTTCGCGCTGAAGGCGTTCAAGCAGGAGTTCACCCCGGAAAACGTGGTGGGCGTGTTCCTGCCCTACATGATCGTCGATGGCAATGTCAGTGCGGCCGTGGCCGGCAAGGGCGAGATCCAGACCCGCCAGTACACGGTAGGCAGCGAGAAGAACAAGCGCACCGTCTATGACGCCGACATCTATCAGATCGAGCGCCAGGTCGACTTCACCGTGGACGATCTGCCGCTGGAATCCTCCGCCGAGCGCGGCAATCTGGATGTCCGCGCCAACACCAACAACATCATCAACACCATCCTGCCGTTCGACACCAAGAACGCGGTGAAGTGGAATGCCTCGTACCTGGCGGGCTTCACTTCCGAGAAGCGCAACCTGGACGTGGAGAAGCTGCGGCCACGACTTGAAGACCAGCTGCTGTCCATTGCGCGCTCGCAGGTGGAATCTTCGGTACGCGGCTACAACCGTGGCGTGCGCTGGGAGCAGGAACAGCTGGAAGTGCATGGTACCCGCTGGGTATCGATGTACCTGCCGGTCTGGCTGTACTCGTACCACCAGCCCGGCAAGAACGGCGGCATGCTGCACTACATCGCAGTGAACGGCCGTACCGGCGAAACCATGGGCAGCGTGCCGGTGCAGCAATGGAAGATGCTGCTGGCGGCGTTGACCGCCGGCACGGTCATCGAAGCACTGGCAATCCTCATCCTGATGGCAACCTCATGAGCGACGATAGCGGCCTCTGGCTGTTGGCGGCAGGTCCGGCCGGCGCAACCGCGCTGTACTGGGCGCTGTACCGCTATTACCGCAACACCGACAAATCGCATTCCTTCGAGCACGAGACCGAGGTCAAGGCGCAACCGGTCACCGGCTCCAACCAGAAGGTGGGCCAGGTGCGTGGCACCGAGGCCACGCGCATCGAAGGCGACAACGTGTACCAGTACCGGATACGGGTTGCACGGGTAAAGCCCGATCGGTAGAGCCAGGCCATGCCTGGCTGATCGACGACGCCGCAACGACGACGGTGAACGGCTTCAGGCCGCAGCGGTCTCTACCCGCTGTCGTCTGTGGCGTGCTTCGCAGATCGTCGCCGTAGCGCATGCCTATACTACCGCCGCTTCCCATCCGGCCATGGCTGCACCTGCCGGTGGAAGCGGCGGGGCTGGATGTCCCCGTCGGGCCGGCCGCCCTGCTGCCGCCGGCCTTGCCAGTGATTTGTAACCCAACGCGGTTCAACCAATCACCAGGGGGAAGGCTATGCGCTACACACGTCGTGATTTTCTTGCCACCACCGCCAGCGCTTCATTGGCGTCACTGGTCGCGCCCGCAGCCTGGGCCAGCGGCACCACACCGGCCGAAAAGGCCGTGCAGGCCCGCTACCACCGCTACAACGTCACCAGTCCCGAGGGCCAGCGCATGCTGGCCAGCTACGCGCGCGGCATCAATGCCATGCTGAAATTGCCGCCGGACGATCCACGCAACTGGTTCCGCAACGCCTTCGTGCACCTGATGGATTGCCCGCACGGCAACTGGTGGTTCTACGTTTGGCACCGCGGCTATGTCGGCTACTTCGAGCAGACCATCCGCACGCTCAGCGGTGATCCGCAGTTCGCGATGCCCTACTGGGACTGGACCGAGCTGCCGCGTATTCCTCCTGCGATGTTCGATGGCGTACTCACGCCCACCGACAGCGCCTATGCGCCCTATACGCGCAACCTGGCGGTGTTCACCCGGTTCATGCGGCCGGCGCTGCAGCGCTACTGGGACAAGCTCGACGCGGGCCAACGCGGCCAGCTCAAGTTGCGCGGCTATCTCACGGCCGACGATGTCTGGAACGACGTGACCGGATACAGCGCCACGGAGAAGACCGGCATTTCCGGCAATGCGGCCTATGCGATCACCTGTGGTGCCCGCTACCTGTGGCGCGAGAATCCGGGCTTCGATGCCAAGACGGCCTCGGCGGTGTCTCCCGACACGATCCATGCGGGGCTGTCGCCGGTGGACTTCTACAATGCCGATGTAAGCCGCAGCTTCACCAGTTCACGCACGGCGTCGCACGTGGTGCCGCCTGATGGCGCCACGAAATTCTCGGTGCTTGAGGGTTTCCCGCACAACAAGGTGCACAACTGCATCGGCGGTGTCGGCGCGGTCGATCCCGGTCCCTACGGCAACATGACCAACTTCCTGTCGCCGCTGGACCCCATCTTCTACCTGCACCACGCCAACATGGACCGCCTGTGGGACGTGTGGAACCAGCTGCAACAATCGCGGGGCAAGCCGATCATGCCGGTCGACGTCGACCAGCGACGCCAGTTCATGAACGAGCCGTTCCGCTTCTTCGTCAATGCCCAGGGCGGCTTCGTCGGTGAGCGTCCGGCAAGCGCGTTTTTCTCCACCACCGCCTTCGACTACGACTACGTCTATCCCGGCCGCAACGACCTGCTGCAGGCGGCAGCGCTGCCTGCAGCCGCCGGTGCGGTACGGCTGGTCCGCGGCACCCGGTCCGATGGCGCCGTCCGCGTCGCGATTCCCAACGAAGCGGTGCGCGCGCACCTGGCCACGTCCGCACCGCGCCAGCTGATTGCCGAAGTCACGCTGGAGCGCCCACAGGGGTTGAACAATACGCGCGAGTTCGACGTCCTGGTCAATGCACCCGCCGGCACCTCGGCTGTTGCCGCCGACAGCCCCTATTACGCGGGCACGGTCTCGTTCTTCGGGCCCAGCATGCCGGGCATGGACCACAGCCATCCCACCACCTTTGCGGTGCCCTTGCCGCAGAAGCTGGGAGCGCTGCAGGCAGTCAAGGCCGCCGATGACGGCACGACCACGCTGGAGATCCGCCTGGTCGCATCGACCGGCCAGGCACCGCAGACGTTCCCGGTGCTGGACGCCTCGATCCCGGTCGCACCGCTGCAACCCTGATGGACCCGGGCGGGTGCCGGCCTGGCCGGCATCCGTCCGGCACACCACGACCCTCAGCCCGCCTGCCCCAGCCGCACCTTCAGCTGCTGGATCTCCTGCTCGCTCACCCCGATCGACTTCAGGTAGCCTTCGGCGCTGCCGTACTGGCTGTGCAGCGCGGCGAGGAACTGCTCCATGTTGTCCGGTGCGGTACCGGACATGCCGGCCATCTTGCGGCCGATCTCCGGGTTCTGCTTGATCAGCGCCATGATCTGGGCGTTCATCGCGCTGTCCTTCGGCTGCCCTTCCAGGTAGTACGCGGAAATCGCGTAGTTGTGCACGATCTCGGCCTTCGGCACGCCAGCCAGGTCCAGCAGCAGGCCGGCGATGATCCCGGTGCGGTCCTTGCCCGCGGTGCAATGGAACAGCACCGCGCCGTCCTGCTGCGCGGCGATGCGCTGGAACACCTGCTTGAACTGCGGCTGGCTATGGCCCAGCCACTGCACATAGGCCTCGCCCAGTGAATCCGGGAAGCTGGTCATCATCTTCTGCAGGTCCATCTTCTCGGTGCCCATCAGCGAGATGCGCTGATAGTCGAAGCGATCATCCTTGGCCAGCAGGTCTGGCGACTGTGCCTCTTCGTCCGCGGTGCGCAGGTCGATGTCCAGCTTCACGCCGGCAGCGGCCAATGCATCGCGATCGGCGTCGGTCAGCCGGCCGAGATCGGCGGTACGCACGAACGCAGTAGCCGGAATCGGGCCGTGGCGGCCCTGCAGGCCGGCAAAGGTGCGCACGTTCCACGCCCCCTGCAGCGGAAGTACGCGCTGCGCATCGGCGGCCACCGGCTTCACATTGGCGGCAGCAGCCGGCTTCGCGGCAACGGCCTGCGGTGCGTCTGCGGCCACGGCGCTCGCCGCCAGTGGCAGGCTGAGCATCACGGCCAGGGCAAGTTCGGTAGAGCGGTGCTTCATGGGAGTCTCCGTTCGAATCAGAAGTTGACGGCCACATCCAGGCCGAAGGTGCGGGGGTCGTTGAAGATGCCGGTCTGGCCCAGCGCCGGGCTGTTGAGCTTGTAGAACAGGTGCTGCTCATCCAGCAGGTTGCGTGCCCACAGCGAGAACGACATCGTGGTGCCGGTGCTGTTCACCGGCACATCCACCAGCGCCACGCGGGCGTTCACCACGAACGAACTGTCAGTGAGCATCTGGTCGTACTCGCTGGTGTAGTAGCCATCGGACCAGTTGCCGTCCACATGGAACTTCAGCGCCGAGAAGTTGGCGAACGGCACCAGGTAGTCGGCTGACAGGCTGCCCGCGTTCTTCGGCGCCAGCAGCGGCTGCACGGTCACCTGCACGCCCGCACCGAAGGGGTCCGTGGCGGTCTGCGCATCGATCTTCGTATACGCGTAGTTGAGGCCGAGCGTGAGGTTGTCCACCGGCATCACGCTGAACTCCAGCTCCGCACCGCGCGACTTCCCATCACTCAGTGCATTGGTGGTGACCATGGTGGTGCGGGTTTCACCGCTGTTCGGGTCGAACGGCAGCGAGAAGTCCATCTGCTTGTGCGCGATGGTCGAATCGAACACCGCAAGGTTCAAGCGCGCACGGTTGTCCCAGAACTGCGATTTGAAGCCCAGCTCATAGGCGGTCACCTCTTCCGGGCCGAACGCGGTGTAGTTGGTCGACCGCGAGTTGGCACCACCGGCCTTGAAGCCAGTGCTGTACCTGGCGTAGACCATCGCGTGCTCGCCCAGGTCGTAGGCGATGTTGACCATCGGGTCGAAGCGGCTCCAGCGGTCCTTGAAGGCGAGACTCGTCGCCGCACCGTTGACGATGTACAGGCTGCCCTTCTTGTCATCGCGGGTGTAGCGGCCCCCGGCGGTCAGGTGCAGGCCCGGCATCGCCTCCGGGGTCCACGTGGCCTGGCCGAACACGCCCAGGCTGTCGGTCCACGCCTTGCTGGCGCGGTCGATGCGCACCCGCGACAGGTCCAGCGGGTTGGTGGCCGGGTTCAGCGTGTAGCTGTTACCGCCCGGCCCCCAAACCAGCATGTTGGGCGTCTGCGCATTGTCACCCGCGGTCTCGTGGTAGTAGAACGCGCCGCCGAGGAACTGCACCTGCGCGGTGTTGCCGATCAGCTGGAACTCCTGGCTGTACTGGTGCTGGTAGACCTGGGCCAGGCTGTAGCGGCCGAACGGCGTACCCGCGCCACCGTAGGCCGAGATCGCATCGACCAGTCCCATGTCGAACTGGCCCTGGGTCAGTTCACGATAGGAACTGATCGACTTCAGCTCCAGGTTCTCGTTCAAGGTCCACGACAGGTTCAACAGATGGCCACTGGTGCGGCCGATGTTGTCTTCCTGCGGGCCGCCCAGGATGGCGCTGTCGCGGCGGTCGAGACTGGCCCCGGCCTTCTGCAGCGGGCTGAGGTAGGCGCCGGGCACCAGCACCTGGGTGTGGTACGGCGTGGTCGCATCGTAGGAACGGTCGAACGCGTACAGCAGCGAGAAACCATCGCTCGGCTGCCACAGTGCGCTCAACCGAGCGCCACGCTTGTCGTAGCTGTTGAAGTCGCGCTCGCCGCGCATCGGGTTGTCGGTGGTGCCGCCACGCTTGGCCTGCACCGCGTCGATCTTGAAGCTGACATCGCCCAGCTTGGGCAGGTCCAGGTGCAGCGCGCTGTTGTAGCCGCTGTAGTTGGACACACCGGCACTGACGCGGCCGCCGAATTCACCGGTCGGCGCCTTGGTCACGATGCTGACCGCACCGCCTTCGGTGTTGCGGCCGAACAACGTGCCCTGCGGTCCCTTCAGCACTTCAATGCGCTCCACGTCGTAGAGCATGCTGCCCAGGCCCTGCGCGCGGCCCATGAACACGCCGTCGACGTAGATGCCGACGCCGGCATCGCGCGCCGGCTGGTTGGCATCGCCGGACGCACCGATGCCACGGATGCCGATGTTCAGCGCCGAACTGCGGGTCGCGAACGGGGTCACCCGCAGCGAAGGAATCGAGCCATCGGACAGGCTGCCCAGCGAAATCGCGCTGCGATCCTTCAACGCCTCGGCATCGACCACCGACACCGAAATCGGGGTTTCCTGCAGGTTGGTGGCGCGTTTCTGCGCGGTCACCACCACCTGGTCAAGCGCCACCACGGTTCGCGCCGCGTCGGCGGAGGCAGTGGCACCGGCTTCGGCATGGGGGCCGTCTTCGGCATGGGCCATCGCCGGCAGCGCGGCGGCGATGGCGAGGGTGAGCAGCGGGCGGTGCAGCGTGGCGTAGCGCATCGGACTCGTTCGCGGAAGGAGAAGGCCGGCGCAGTCTGGGAGTCGGGAATTACAAATGAATGACCGTTCATTCACACCTTTTGTGACGTACTATCCCGTCTCTGGACGCCCTGACCTCCCGCAATGACGCCAAAGCCCGCCGTAGCCCCACCCGTTGATGACGCCGCCGCCGCACACGCCGAGGCCCAGCGCCGGCGCATCCTCGATGCCGCCCAGAAGTGCTTCATCACTCGCGGCTTCCACGCCGGTTCCATCGGCGATATCGCCGCCGAGGCCGAGATCAGCCAAGGGCTGATGTACCGCTATTTCGCCAACAAGCGGACCTTGATCCTGGCCCTGATCGAGCGCCAGCTGCGCCACGACCAGGCGTCGATCAGCGAGATGCCGGCGGCGTCCGATCTGGTCGATGGCCTGCTGGAGTGCTACCGGCAGTGGGCGCGCGGCGCCGTTCTACCGATCCACGGCAATGCCATCGCCAGCGTGGCGCTGTACGCCGAAATCAACGCCGAAGCGCACCGCGACCCGATGCTGGCCCAGGTACTGCGCACCCACGACAAGCAGACCAGCGCTGCCATCCATGCCTGGCTGCGCCAGCACGATGCGCGCCTGGGCCGGCCGATTGACGAGGAAGCCATCGCCGGGCGCACCCTGCTGCTGCGGCTGCTGGTGGAGGGCCTGGCCATGCGCGCCGTGCGCGACCCGGACCTGCCACCGGCACGCGTGCGCGCCCTGCTGGCCGATGCGATTGGCCGCGTGATGGCCGATTGAATTGCCGGCCAGCGGCCGGCACTACCCCGCCTCTGCACCGTGCCGCTTGCCTGCCACCGATGAAGCGGTAGTGCCGGCCGCTGGCCGGCAGCTTCACCGGCAAGCCGTCACACTGCAGGCTTCTCCCACAGAGCCCGCCCCTGCCGTGCTGGATGGATTGCCGCCGCACTGGAAGATTCTCCCCCGCCGCTTCTACCAGCGCCCGTCCACCGAGGTTGCGCCGGAGCTGCTCAACAAGCTGCTGGTACGCGACGATGGACGCGCGGCCCGCATCGTGGAGGTCGAAGCCTACGCCGGCAGCGTGGACCCGGCCGCGCATTCCTACCGCGGGCCGACCCCGCGCACCGCCAGCATGTTCGGCGAAGCCGGGCACCTGTACGTCTACTTCACCTATGGCATGCACTGGGGCAGCAATGTGGTGTGTGGCGAGATCGGCGAAGGGGTGGCCGTGCTGCTGCGTGCCGCCGAGCCGCTGGCCGGGCTGGAGTACATGCGCGAATTGCGCCCGGCTGCCAGGCGCGACCACGATCTGGCCAGCGGCCCGGGCAAACTCTCCCAGGCGTTCGGGCTGGACCGCCGCTTCGACGGTGCCGATCTGGTGACCGGCAACCAGGGCATCGTCATCGCCAGCGATGGCACCGCGCCCCCGCTCGACCCGGTGGTCGGCCCGCGTATCGGCATCACGCGCGCCGTGGAGTTTCCGTGGCGCTGGCACGTTCGCGACCACCGTCACGTTTCAGTGCGCCCACCCCGCTCGCCCCGCAAGCGATGACACCGGTGCCTCACGTTGGCATCACCCGGCCGTGGCGATACATAACGCGGTACGCACTAGCGTAGCGCCTGACAGCCGCCGAAGCCGCCCTCGCCACCCAGCCCTGAAAAGCGCCATGGACGAAGCCGAACGACTGCTTGAACTTGACCGGCTGCACCTGCTGGACACCCCGCCGGAACCCGTGTTTGACGCCATCGTGGCCGCCGCTCGTGCCGCCACCGGCATGACCATGGCGCTGATCTCGGTGGTGGCCGACGAGCGCCAGTGGTTCAAGGCCAACATCGGGCTGGACGGGGTCAGCGAGACCGCACGCGAAATCTCGTTCTGCACGCACACCATCCAGCAGGATGCGCTGTTCGAGATTCCCGACGCCCGCCAGGACCCGCGCTTCGCCAGCAATCCACTGGTCACCGGCGGCCCCCGCATCCGCCACTACGCCGGCATCTCGCTGGGCTCTGCGCACGGTGCGCGCGTCGGCACGCTGTGCCTGCTCGACCCGATGCCCGGCGTGCTGTCGCCGTCGCAGCGCGAACTGATGGTGCACCTGGCCCGGGTCACTACCCAGGTGCTGGAACAGCGCAGCACGCTGATGGCGCAGGTCGGCCAGGCCAAGGCCCTGCACCGCGAACTGAAGCGCAGCGAGGATTTCCTGGAACGCACCAACCGCGCCGCGCGGGTGGGCGGCTGGGAACTGGATCTGGCCAGCAACGAGGTGCGCTGGACCCGCGAGACCAAGCTGATCCACGGCGTGCGCAGCACCTTTGAACCCACCCTGGAAACCGCGCTGTCGTTCTATCGCGAAGACAGCCGCAACATCATCCGCACCGCCGTGCAGCGCTGCATCGACGAAGGCACCTCCTGGGAAGTGCAGCTGCCGATGACCACCGCCGACGACCGCGACATCTGGACGCGCGTGGTCGGCGGCCGGCAGCAGGTCGATGGGCGCCCGCGCCTGGTCGGGGCCATCCAGGACATCACCGAAGAGCGCGCCGCACTGGATGCGCTGGAAGCCAGCGAAACCCGCTACCGGCGTTTGTTCCACTACAGCCTGGGGCTGATCTGCACGCACACGCTGGAAGGCGTGCTGACCTCGGTGAATCCGGCCGCGGTGCAATCGCTGGGCTTCGATGAGAGCTACATGATCGGGCGCAGCCTGTGTGACCTGATGCCGCCGGAGAAGCACGCTGCGTTCAAGGCGTATCTTGCACGCATTGCGGTCAACCACACCGATGCCGGCGTGATCGAACTGATCGCCGCCGATGGCACCCGCCACTTCTGGGCCTATCACAACGTGCTCGACAGCGAGGCCAGCCCGCCCTATGTGCTGGGCCACGCGCAGGACGTCACCGCGCTGCGCATGCAGGAACAGCAGCTGCGCGAGATGTCCTTCAAGGACCCGCTCACCCAGAGCTACAACCGCCGCTTCCTGCCACGGTTGGACGAGTTGGCCGACCAGCCCTGGGCCTGCCTGATGTTCGACCTCGATCACTTCAAGCAGATCAACGACACCCAGGGCCATGCGCGCGGCGATACCGTGCTGGTGGAGTTCGCCGCCTTCCTGCGCTCGCCGCTGGGTGCGGCGGAAAACGTGGTGCGCATGGGCGGCGACGAGTTCATGGTGGTGTTGATCACCCCGGACACGGGGCGGCTGGCGGTGCTGGAACAGTGGTATCTGCAGCATGCCGCGCAGTCGCCGACGCCGTTCTCACTCGGTGCGACGCACCACACGCCTGGCGAATCAGTGGGCGATACCCTGCAGCGTGCCGACAGCCGGTTGTATCGCGAACGCGCACGTGTGCGCAGGCATCCTCGACCGGCTTCCTGACGGGCCACAGCCGCTACGTGGCATCGCACGCAATGTCGTGATTGGCGCGCCTCGATCATCCGCTGCGCGGGTGCATCCACATTCCAATAATTTCGAACTTTCCAACTATTCTCATTGGCAGCCAAGGCGCTGCATGCAAATCATATCCAGCCACCGACAACGGGTGGCACGGGCTTCCAATCCCGTTTGACTAATGTTGTTTACGCTTGCCTGTCGGCGTCGTCCAATCCCTCTGGAAGGCGCCGGCAGGCACTCTGTCCGCGCATCTATGGCGGGCGGTGCGTGGGGGCCTCGTGCCCGCCGGAGCTTTGGCAACGTTAGTCACCGGTATTGGAACCATGCACCGTCCGCCACCCTTGCTGTCAAGCAGGGTGGCTCCTTCGCGTAACGCATAAGGAAACCGCCATGAGCGCCGACCGCTACCCGTACCTGTTCGCCACCCTCGGTGATGTCGCCAGCCAGTTGCCCGACACCCTCGCCGAGCCGCTGGAAACCACCCTCGCCGCCAATCCCGCCGCCAACGGCATCACCCTGCTGGACTGCCTGCAACGCATCCGCGACGTGGAAGCGGCCGACGGCCAGCCCTTGCAGCGCAAGGGGCGCGCACCGGGGCAATGCGTGGCGCTGGCGCGCATCAACCGCGCCAACGCCGGGCTCACCGTGCTGCTGGAGCTGCTGCACGCCAGCGAGCGCGTGCGCGTGGATGGCGAAGAGGCGCAGCAGGTGGGCAACGACGTGCGCGAGGGCCTGCTGCTGGCGTGCAGGGGCCTGTCGGAATATGTGGACACGCAGGTCTACGTGGCCTGACCGATGGCGCCGGTCCTATCCCGGCGCTAACCACAGGCGCGCATCGCGTCATTCCGCGGCCAACGCCTGGATCGGGTCCAGCTGCGCCGCACTGCGTGCCGGGAAGTAGCCGAAGCCGAGCCCGATCGCCGACGAGCACGCCAGCGCGGCCAGTACCGGCCCCGCAGTGAACAGGAACGGCACGCCCAGCGACAGCAGGCTGGACAGCGCCCCCACCGCGAACGCGAACAACACGCCCAGCACGCCACCGAACAGGCAGATCAGCACCGCCTCGATCAGGAACTGGCGCAGGATGTCGCCCTGGCGCGCGCCCACCGCCAGCCGCACGCCGATCTCGCGCACGCGCTCCTTCACCGACACCAGCATGATGTTCATCACCCCCACCCCACCCACCACCAGCGCCACCGCCGCGATGGCGGAGACCAGCGCGGCCATGGTCTGGCTGGACTTCATCACCGCCTTGCGGATCTGGTCGGCGTTGTAGATGAAGAAATCGCGGCGCCCATGCAGGCGTTGCAGCTCGGCCCCCAGCGATGCCTCGGCGGCGTTGGTCGGCACGTTGTCGCGCACGCGCACGGTGATGCTCTCCAGGCGCTGGCTGCCCAGCAGCCGCGAGGCGGCCGAGGTGTACGGCACGTAGACCGTGGGCGTTGCGCCGCCGGCAAAGGCATTCGCACCCACCACACCGATCACCTCCACCGGCATGCCGCCCAGCAGCACCGTGCTGCCGATCGGGTTACCGGCGAACAATGCCTTCGCAGCCTTCTGGTCGACCACGCCCACGGCGCGATGCGCGTCCACTTCGTCAGTGGTGAAGAAGCGCCCGGCCTTCAGCCGCAGCCCGCGGACGCGCGGCAGATCCGCTCCTACGCCCAGCACCTGGGTATTGGCGCGACGGCTGCCCTGCAACGCCGCCACCGATCCGCTCAGGTTGGGGCTGACACTGTCCACGTAACTCAATGCGGCCAGATGGTCGGCGTCGCCCACCACCAGTGTCTCGATCTCCGCCGAGCGCGGGTCGCCGAAATCGGCGCCGGGGTAGATCTCCAGCGTGCTGGCGCCCAGCTCGTTGATCTGCGACTCGACCTGGGCCTGCGCGCCCTTGCCCAGCGCCACCACGGTCACCACCGCAGCAACGCCGATGATGATGCCTAGCATGGTCAGCAACGTGCGCAGCCGATGGGCCAGCATTGAACGCACGGCCATCCGCGCCGCTTCGCGCACTGCGTCCATCCGGGCGCGGCGTTCGGCAAGCGGCGCAGGTCTGTGTTCGGATGCGCGTGCGGAGTGCGCGGCCTGCGTCCTGCGTTCGCCCCGGTCGGCCACCACCCGGCCGTCGGCGATCTCGATCACCCGTGCAGCGTTTGCCGCAATCGCTGCGTCGTGCGTTACCAGGATCACCGTATGGCCCTGCGCGTGCAGGCGCTTCAGCTCGGCCATCACCTGCTGGCCACTGGCATGATCCAGCGCGCCGGTCGGCTCATCGGCCAGCACAATGGCGCCGCCGTTCATCAGCGAACGCGCGATGGACACGCGCTGCTGCTGGCCGCCGGACAGCTGGCTCGGCCGGTTCGCGGTGCGCTCGCCCAGGCCCAGTGTTTCCAGCAGCGAGCGTGCACGGGCAGTGCGCGTATCTGCATCCACGCCGGCATACACCGCCGGCAGCGCCACGTTCTCGGTGGCGCTCAGGTTCTCCATCAGGTTGTAGCGCTGGAAGATGAAACCGAAATGCTCGCGGCGCAGCCGTGCCAGCGCATCCGGCGCCATCTGCTCGGTGGCCTCGCCGTTCACCCGGTAGCTGCCCTCGGTCGGCCGGTCGAGGCAGCCGAGGATGTTCATCAGCGTGGATTTGCCGGACCCCGACGGGCCGATGATGGCGATGAACTCACCGGCATCGATGCGCAACGAAACGTCCTTCAGCACCACCACTTCACCGGCGGCGGAGCGATAGGCGCGCGACACCGCGCGCAGCTCCAGCAGTGCGTCGGCCATGCTCACATCCCCAGCAGGCTGGTCGGTTCGGTGTCGGCGCCACTGGGCGCCTGGCCGACCACCACATTCTCGCCCTCGCGCAGGCCGGTCAGGATCTGCACGGCAGTGGCGGTGCGCAGGCCGGTGGTCACCGCACGTTCGCGGGCGCGCCCCTTGGCATCAACCACCTGCACGGTAGCGCGCTGGCCCTGTGTGTCGGCCGACTCGGTCAGCGCCGTCAGCGGTACCTGCAACGCGTTGGCCGCCCGCGCCAGCTGCAGGGTCACCTTCACCGTCATCGACGGCTTCAGCGCCAGGCCCGGGTTGGCCACATCGAACAGGCCGGCGTAGTACACCGCCTTCGGCGTCTGTGCAGAGCCGCCCGCAGCGCCGGTGGCCGCCTCGGCAATCGAGGACGGCGCCGGCTCAAGCTGCTGAAGGTGGGATTCATAGCGGCGTCCGCTCGGCCCCAGTGTCGAGAACCACAACGGCTGCCCCGGCGCCACCAGTTCCACATCAGCCTCGGCGATCTCGGCACGCACCGTCATCGTGTCCATCTGTGCCAGCATCACGATGGTCGGCGTGGTCTGCATCGAATTCAGCGTCTGCCCAGCCTTGGTGACAATCGCAACGATGTAGCCGTCAGTGGGCGAAACAATGCGGGTGTAGCCCAGGTTGATCCGTGCGGTTTCCACCTGGGTCAGCGCCTGGTCGATCTGCGCCTGCAGCGCAGCCACGTCGGCGCGGGCGGCATCACGGGCCACCCGTGCGGTTTCAAAACCTTCCTGCGAGACCAGCCGCGACGCCACCAGCTGCGACTGCCGCTCGAACACACGGCTGGCCTGCACGTAGCGGGCCTGGCTGGCGGTGTGCTGGGCGCGCAGCGTACTGGTGGCGGCCTCGGCGCTGCGCAGCGCGATGCGCTGTGGTTGTGAATCGACCTCGGCAATCAGGTCGCCGGCCTGCACGCGCTGGCCCAGCACCACATGCAGGCGCTTGACCTGCCCCGACACCTGCGCGCCCACCGCCACCAGTTCCTTGGGATTGACCCGGCCCACCGCCTGCACGGTCTTTTCCAGGTCGGCCACCCGGGCCGGCGCGGTGATCAGCGCGGCCTCGTCGCCATTGGCGAGTGCCCACGCGACGGCGCCGGCAGCCAACGTGGCCACGGCGACAACAATGATCCAGGTCCTGCGCTTGCTCATCGAAAGGCCCAGTTGCACGCAGTCGCCCGGTGCGACCGCTGAGCCCCCAGTCTGCTGGCCGCGTGTGGACGTCTTCTGCAGCCAGCATGGAGATTGCGTGGAGAGGGCGCCGCCGTTCAGGCAGGCGGCCCGCAGCTGAACGTCGCCGCGCGTGTCCATGAAATCTCGACACAATCTCGACCGAGTCTCCATCAACGGCCGCTAGCCTCGTCGGCCTCGCCGACTGGCCGCCACCGCAACGCTGCGCATCACGCAATGAAACACGCCCTCCGTACCCGCCAGCCACCGCTGGTGCTGATTGCCGAGGATGAAGGCGAGATCGCCGACATCCTGGGTGCCTACCTGGACCGTTCCGGCCTGCGCAGCGCCCGTGCCGCCGACGGCGAAGCCGCCCTCGCCGCCCACCGCCAGCTGCGCCCGGACCTGGTGCTGCTGGACGTGCAGATGCCCCGGCTGGATGGCTGGCAGGTGCTGAGCGAACTGCGCCGGCGGGGCAACACCCCGGTGATCATGCTCACCGCGCTGGACCAGGATGTGGACAAACTGACCGGCCTGCGCGTGGGCGCCGACGACTACGTAGCCAAGCCGTTCAATCCGGCCGAGATCGTGGCACGCATCCAGGCCGTACTGCGCCGCAGTGCCAGGGCGGTGGCCGAGGAACCCAACGGACTGATCCGGCAGGGGCCGTTCGAGATCGACCTGCGCAGTCACGACGTGACCGTGCGCAGCGGCGACCAGCTGCATGCATTGACCTTCACCCTCACCGAGTTCCGCCTGCTGGTGCACATGGCCCGCGCCCCCCGCCAGGTACATACGCGGGTGGACCTGCTGCACGCCTGCCTGCCCGAGGGCGATACCCAGGAACGCACCGTCGACAGCCATGTCAGCAAACTGCGGCGCAAGCTTGAGGAGGTGGGCGTGATCGGCATTCCCGCCACCATCCGCGGCGTCGGCTACCGCTTCCTGGACTGAATGATGAACCCCAAAGGCAAGAGCATCGGACGCCAGATCACGCTGTCCATCACCGTCGCCTCGCTGTGCTCGACGGTGCTGTCGATCAGCGGCTTCTACCTGTTCTACTACCTGATGGAGGTGTTCTATCCGCGCTGGTATGACCAGCCGGAAACCATCATGCCGTCCGGCCTGGAATGGCTGTGGATCGGCCTGACCGCCAGCGTGGTCGTCATCTTCGCCACGCTGGTCGCCTCGCGGCTGACCCGGCGCATCATCACCCCGTTGAATTCGGTGGCCGAGAGCCTGCGCCGGGTGGCCAGCGGCGATCTGGACGCGCGTGCACGCGGCGGTGGCACCACGATGGCCGAAGCGGCCACGCTGGTCAGCGATTTCAACTCGATGGCCGAGCGCCTCAGCCGCATGTCCGAGAACCGGGTGTTCTGGAATGCAGCGATCGCGCACGAACTGCGTACGCCGATGACCATCCTGCGCGGCCGCCTGCAGGGCATCGCCGAGGGCGTGTTCGAACCGGGGCCGGAACAGTTCAACAGCATGCTCACCCAGCTGGAGGGCCTGACCCGCATCATCGAGGACCTACGCGTGGTCAGCCTGGCCGAGAGCGGCCACCTGGACCTGCGGCTGCAGCGCAGCGATGTCAGCGTGCAGGTGGCGGCAGTGGTGGAAGCCATGTCCGAGACACTCACCGAAAGTGGCTTCTCGGTGACACTGGAGGCGCGCCCGGCGCTGGCCGACTGCGATCCGGCGCGCATCCGCCAGGCGGTGCTGGCGCTGCTGGAAAACGCACGCCGCCATGCCATTCCCTGCCCGCTGCGGGTGCGCGTCATCCTGGCCGAAGGGCATTGCACCGTGGCCGTGGAAGACGGCGGTCCTGGTGTTCCGGATGAACTGCGCGACAGCATCTTCGAAGCGTTCCAGCGCACCGACGTCTCACGTTCACGGCAGAGCGGTGGCTCCGGGTTGGGCCTGGCCGTGGTGCGGGCGATTGCCGTGGCCCATCACGGAACGGCGCGATGCCGCGCGACCGAGCGTGGCGGTAGTGCATTCGAACTGCGCTGGCCGGTGCACGCGCGGCGGTGAAGCCCTCGTAGCGGCCCACCCTGGTGGGCACCACGCCCTCCGCTGAACACCGCGGTTGTCTCCACGCGATCTCCATCGTCCCTCCATGCCCGCTCCAAACGGCTGCCGATACTGGGCATGACCGGGCAGATGGCAGGCATCCATCCCCTGCCCTGTCTCCGTCCCCTCCAGGCATCCCGATGAAACACCCCCACGATCCGGCGGCGGCCGCCGGCAGCATCGGCCAGCAGAATGCGGCCGCCACCCTCAAAGCGATCCTGCGCACCTACCCCTGGCAGCTCACCGGTACGTTCTCGCTGGTCGCGCTGGAGAACGCGCTGCTGCTGGCCTACCCCCTGTTTGCCGGCTTCGCGGTGGACGCGATCATCCGCGGCGACATCGGCCACGCCATCTCCTATGCCGGCGTGGTGCTGTTGTTCTGGCTGGTCGGTGCCGCCCGCCGTGCGGTGGATACGCGCACCTTCACCCGCATCTATGCCGACCTGGCAGTGAATGTGGTGCAGGCACAGCGGCGTCTCGGCCACGCTACCTCCACCTCCGCCGCACGCGTGGTGCTGGCGCGCGAGTTCGTCGACTTCTTCGAGAAGCACGTGCCAATCATCGCCACCGCGCTGGTGTCGATGTTCGGCGCGGCCGCGATGCTGCTGGCGATCGAACCCGTAGTGGGCGCTGCAAGCCTGGTCGCCCTGCTGGGCGCACTGTTGCTGCTGCCGTCATTCGCGCGCCGCAACGAGCAGCTGCATGGGCGCCTGAACAACCGGCTGGAACATGAAATCCGCCTGGTCGACCGGGTCAGCCCCTCGGTGCTGCGCCGTCACTACACCACGCTGTCGCGACTGCGCATCCTGTTGTCCGACCGCGAAGCGGGCGCCTTCGTGGTGGTCGGCGCAGCCGCCGCGGTGCTGTTCGCGCTGACCATCGGCCGCCTCGCCACCACCGACGGGGTGACCCCGGGCCATGTGTACGCAGTGATGACCTACCTGTGGACGTTCGTCGGCAGCCTGGATGATGCGCCGTCGATGGTGGACCAACTGGCGCGCTTGAAGGACATCGGTCGTCGGGTCAGCCCGGGCATGGAGGATGCGGAGCATGACCGGTAGCTGCCCACCTGGAATGAGCGTTACCCAGGGGCTGCCATGCGCCCGCACATCGCCAATGCTCCGATGATCAATGCTTCCATGCTGCGGTCGAACTCGGCCTGCTGTGCCTTCCGATCCAAGGTCCGGCGCGTGGTATCCACCAGCGCATGCCGGGAATACACGGTGTCGGCCAGCGCCACGGCGTGATAGCCCACGGTCGACAGCAGCCATGCCGCCTGTTCCAGCGGCAGGCCATGCACGCGACTGAATTCGGCATGGTGGCGCTGGATGCGCGCCAGCATCTCCGGCGTCTTCGCGCCGTGGCTGACCAGGAACGGGGCCAGGCCCGGATTGTCATCCACCAGCGCCCGCAATGAGCGCTGGAACGCACGCAGATCCTCCACGATGCTGCGCTGCCCAGCGGCATCCAGCGCCGGTGCCTGCCAACGCTCGAAGATCGCCTCGGCCACCAGCTCGCGCAGTGCCGCCAGATTCGCCACATGCTTGTACAGCGCGATATGGCTGACACCCAGTGCCGCCGCCACGCCGACGAAGCTCAGCCCCGGCAGCGTCATGGCAATGCCGGCGTCGGCGATGCGCTCGCGGGTGATGCTGGGCGGTCGCCCACGGGCAGCGGTCTTTTTTGGTGCAGCCATGCGGTAACGGTTCCTGCGTGATGCGCGGGCAAGGGCTGTCATGGTGGTCCGCCGCCACGCAGTGGTCAACGCGTCGCGTGTCGTTCGGACAGGCCCGGGTTGCGGTGCGATCAATTTAGTTTACTATGATGTAACTAATTCGCATCTGCAGTGTCCAGGATCGTTGTCGATGTCCGCGCCCCCCACTTCAATCACCCCGGCCGGGCCGCTGCGCAGCGCCGACCATGATCGCGGCCTGCAGGCGCTGCAGGTCCAGGTGGTCGCGGTTGTGCTGCCGTGCGCCAGCCTGCTGCGCCTCCTGGTCCAGCTGCCGGAACACGCAGAACTTGCACCTTGGCAGCGTGCCAACACCGCGGTGCGCATCCAGCTGGGCGCCGGGTTCGGCGATGTATCACGGATCTACACCGTGCGCAGCGTCGATGCCGCCACTCGCCAGTTCACCCTGGACGTAGTGCTGCACGAGGCGCCGGGGCCGATGCTGGCGTGGGTACGTGCGCTGCGCCCCGGTGATGCCTTCGATCTGACCGGGCCGCGCCCCCATCTCCAGGTGCCGCAGCGCGAAGGCACCTGCGCGCTGCTGTTCGCAGACCAGAGCGCCATCCCAGCCCTGTTTGCCCTGCTGCAGCAGTGGCCTGTCGGTCAGCGTGCGCGGGCCTGGGTCAGCTCGGAGGATGCTTTCCCGGTAGACGAGCTGCCGCACCTCGACGGTGTCTGCGTGCATCGCCTTACCACCGGTGACGCGCCCTTGCTGCAGCAGGCGCGCCAACAGCAGCCGCCGCCTGGCAGCACGGTCTGGGCGGCCGGGGAGCGCGAGGAAATGCGCGCCCTGCGCCGCCACTTCATCGAAACGGTCGGCCTGCCACGCACCGATGTTGCCGTTGCCGGCTACTGGAAGCGTGGCGAGACCACCACCGAAACCGACCGGCGTCGCCGCCGCAACTACGAGCGCGTGCTGGCGCGCGGCGGTGGCCTGCAGGACCTCGACGACCTCGCCGACGATATCTGATCCACACGGCAGCATCCGCGCCACGCGCTTCGTTCCACCCAGCCACAGATCGCCCACGCACCTCGCGTGCAGCACTGCCCCAGCGGCAGCGCCGTGCCCTCTGCCAGCCATTCCACAGCCCGCGTCGTCCTGCCCCGGCAGGTCACCGACGGCGCCGTGCTGGCCGATCGCACGACCCACCACACGAGAACCGCCATGTCCCTCCCCCTGCGAACCCTGCCTCTCCCACGCCGCTCCGCGCTGCCCGTGGCCGCGCGTGCAGCGTTGCTGCCCACCCTGTTGATCGCCATCGCCGCCCACGCCAACGATGCACCCGATGGCGCCCGCCAGTTGCCCACCGTGAACGTGCGCGCCGACAAGACCGCACCCACCGATGCCTATGCGGGTGGACAGGTCACGCGCGGCAGCCGCGTCGGCCTGCTCGGCGAGCTCGACTTCATGGACACGCCGTTCAACACCACCCGCTACACCGCCGAATTCATCGACAACATCCAGGCGCCGGACCTGGTACGGGTCATCGCGCTGACCGACCCCAGCGTCTACAGCAGTGGCTCCAGTGGTGGCATCACCGACTACTTCAACATCCGCGGTTTCGGTGTCGCCTCGTCGGATATCGGATTCGGTGGCCTCTACGGGCTGATTCCCTACTACCGCGTCACCCCGGAGCTGGCCGAGAGCATCGAGGTGCTGAAGGGCCCGTCCGCGCTGCTCAACGGCATGCCGCCGGGCGGCTCGGTGGGCGGTGCGGTGAACCTGGTGCCCAAGCGTGCTGGCGACACGCCGTTGACCCGCTTCACTGCCAGTTATGGCAGCGACACGCAGTGGGGCGGTCATCTGGATGTCGGCCGCCGCTTTGGCGCGGGCAAGCAGTTCGGCGTGCGCCTCAATGCCGTGCACCGCGACGGCGACACCGCCACCGACCACCAGCAGCACAAGACGCAGCTGGCCTCGCTCGGCCTGGACTGGCGTGGTGAGCGCTCGCAGGTGTCGCTGGACCTGCTCAGCAGCCGCGACCATGTGGATGGCCTCAACCGTGGCGTGTCGCTGTCGCCCGGCCTGGCGGTGCCCCGACCGCCGAAGGCCAGCACCCTGTTCGCACCGGACTGGACCTTCAGCACCGTCAAGGACCAGGCCGCCGCGCTGCGCTGGTCGTTCGACATCAACCACCACCTGCAGGCGCATGCCAGTTACGGGCACGGCCACACCGATTTCGACTCCATCGCCAGCGCCACCACGCTGATCACCAACGCAGCCGGCGACTTCCGCAACAACTTCGCCCACCAGCGCTTCATCTACAGCAAGGACACCGCCGAAGCCGGCCTCTCGGCACGGTTCCGCACCGGTGCGGTCGATCATGCACTGGCGATCAGTGCAGCGTGGTACCAGCACGACCAGAAATTCGGCTTCAAGCGCAACCTGCTGGCCAGGGATTGGGTGACCAACATCTACAACCCGCAGTGGGGCCCGGCCATTGATCGAAGCTTCAGTGATGCGTCGCTGCCGAAGACCGCGGAAGTGCGCACCACCAGCGTGGGCATCGCCGATACGCTGTCCTTCATCGATGATCGCGTACAGCTGACCCTGGGCATCCGTCACCAGACCGTACTCAGCGATACCTTCGATGGCAGCACCGGCAAGCGCACTGCACGCTACGACGCCAGCGCCAATACTCCGGCCGGTGCACTGCTGTTCAAGGCCAACGATCGCCTGTCGCTGTATGCCAACTACATCGAAGGCCTGAGCCAGGGCAGCACCGCCCCGGCCACCGCCGCCAACGCTGGCGACGTGTTCCCGCCGTACAAGACGCGCCAGCGCGAGGTCGGTGCCAAGGTTGACTTCGGTCGCCTGGCCAGTGTGCTGAGCGTGTACGAGATCGAGAAGCCCGGCGCCTACACCGACCCGGCCACCAACGTGTTCTCGTCCGGCGGCCAGCAACGCAACCGTGGCGTGGAATGGACCGTGTTCGGCCAGGCCACCGAACAGCTGCGCGTGCTCGGCGGCATCGGCTGGCTGCAGCCGAAGCTGACCCGCACCCAGGGCGGCATCAACCAGGGCCGCCTGGCCACCGCCACCCCGCAGTGGCAGGGCAAACTGGGCGTGGAATGGGATGTGCCCGCCGTGGCCGGCCTCACCCTCACCGGCAATGCAGTCAGCCTGTCCAAGGGCTACATCAACGCAGACAACAGCCAGTGGGTGGCGGGCCGCACCGTGTTCGACCTCGGCGCCCGCTATGCACTGCAGGCCGCCGGTCACCCGCTGGTGCTGCGTGCCAGCGTGCAGAACCTCACCAACAAGGCGTACTGGGCCGGCAGCCTCGGCTCCGGGCTGGGCACGCCGCGCACCGCGCTGCTGTCGGCCACCGTCGATTTCTGATGCCTGATACACGGGCGCCCCGCCATCGCGCAGGGCGCCCCGGAGAACTGATGTGAGCGTTTCCCGTACCGCTTCCGTGCTGGCCTGGCTGCCGCTGGTCTCACGCATCCTCGCCGCGCTGTTCGGTGGCTATGCCTTGGCTGCCCTGTGCAGCATCGCCGCGCTGGCGCTGCCCATCGATGGCCGCCAAGCCGTGTTCACCGGCATGCTTGCCAGCTTCCTGCTGTATGCCGGCGCCGTGGTCTGGGTATTCGCAGTGCGCTCGGCATGGCGTGCGTGGCTGGGCCTGGTCATCGCCGCGTTGCCGCTGTGGTTGATCGCACAAACGGTTGGCGACGGAGGCGGGGCATGAGCCAGGTCGATCGCTCCCCGAAGCCACGCGGTATCCGCCAGACCATGTCCGACCTGCATATCTGGGTGGGGCTGCTGGCCGGCTGGATCCTGTACGCGATGTTCCTCACCGGCACCGCCAGCTACTTCCGCGACGAGCTCTCGCGCTACACCCGGCCGGAAATCGCCACACCGTCTACGTTGCCGGACGCGGCTGCGGTCGCGCAGCGTACCGTCACGGCGATCATGGCCGACACACCTGCAGCCAGCCAGATCAACCTCAGCCTGCCCAGCCAGCGCATGCCATGGGTGTCGGCGATGTGGGCCAGCCCTGGCGGACGTGGCCGCCACGGTTTCGACTCGGGCCTGTTCGATGCCAGCACCGGTGCACCGCTGCAGGCCCGCGATACGGGTGGTGGCGACTTCTTCTACGCCTTCCACTTCAACCTGCACTACATGCCGGCCATGTGGGGCCGCTGGATCGTCGGCCTGTGTGCGATGTTCATGCTGGTGGCCATCGTCAGCGGCGTGATCACCCACAAGAAGATCTTCGCCGACTTCTTCACCTTCCGCTGGGGCAAGGGCCAGCGCTCGTGGCTGGACGGTCACGCCGCGGTCTCGGTGCTCGGCCTGCCCTTCCATTTCATGATCACCTGGAGCGGGCTGGTGATGCTGGCGGTGCTGTACATGCCGTGGGGCCTGGCCAAACTGCCGGACAAACGCCAGCAGGCCGAAGTGATCAGCGAGATGCGCCTGTTCCTGCCGCCGCAGAAGCCAGCAGGCCACCCTGCCCCGCTCACCGACGTCGGTGCGCTGGTGCAACAGGCCGAGCAGCGCTGGGGCACTGGCGCTGCAGGCAGCGTGCAGGTACAGAATCCCGGCGACGAGAACGCACGCGTGGCCGTGGTGCGCGCGCAGTCCAGCCGTGTTTCCACCACCCCGAACTACCTGCTGTTCGACGGCAGCGATGGGCAGCTGCTGCAGATCAAGGAACACTCAGGCGTCGCCGCCGATACCCAGGGCGTGCTGTATGGCCTGCACCTGGGCCGCTTCGCCGATGCCACCCTGCGCTGGTTGTACTTCATCGTCAGCCTGGCCGGCACCGCCATGGTCGGCACTGGGCTTGTGCTGTGGACGGTCAAGCGACGCGCGCAGCTGCCCGATCCGCAACGGCCCTACTTCGGTTTCCGCCTGGTCGAGCGGCTCAACATCGCCACCGTCGCCGGGCTGTCGGTGGCGATGGCCGCCTACCTGTGGGCCAACCGCCTGCTGCCGGTCGCCATGGACAGCCGCGCGGCCTGGGAGATGCATCTGTTCTTCCTGGCCTGGGCGGCCATGTTCGTGCACGCCGCGCTGCGTACAGCGAAGCGCGCGTGGATCGAACAGTTTCTGCTGGCGGCACTGCTGCTGGCGCTGTTGCCAGTACTGACTGCGATGACCACCTCGCACCCACTGTGGCACGCGCTGGCGATGGGCGATTGGGCGTTTGCCGGGACCGACCTGACCCTGCTGGCATTGGCCGCCCTGCACTCGTTACTGGCTTGGCGCACCTGGCGGCATGCGCCAAAGGCGAAGCGCGCAAGGCCGTCTGCAGCGTCACGCAATGCGGTACCGGAGGCCGGCGCATGATCCACCTCATTCTCTTCGTGTTGTCAGTAGCGGCGTTCGCCTGCCTTGCGCTTTCGATGGAACGCCATCAGCGGGACGTGGTGCGTCGCGTGCTGAGCGCGCAGGCGACCCAGCAGCTGCGGGCCATGGGTTGGGCGCTGCTGGTGTTCAGCACCGTATTCGCAATGCGCGGGCTGGGGGTGGGATCTGGTCTGGCCGCACTATCCGGCCACACCAGCGTGGCCGCCGGCGTAGTGGTGTTGGCGATGGTGGCGCATGCACGACGGTATCGGTAGATGCCCACCAGACTAGTTTGGAATTGCTTCGGTAGGTGCCCACCTTGGTGGGCACGAATGCCCGGACGCTACAGGAACGCGGCCATACGCTGCAGCTCGTCGTCCAGCGCGCCTCGAAACACCTTGTCGCGTGCCAACGACCTGCCGGCATAGCCCACGCTCGATGCCAGTTCACCGTCGCGTACGCTGAGATTGGCCCAGCCCACCACCTGGTCGTGCCACAGCACCGGCAGTGCGTAATAGCCGTACTGGCGCTTCGGCGCAGGCGTGTAGGCTTCGAACTTGTAGACCCACGCCCACAGCAGCTCGAAGCGGCGGCGGTCCCACACCACCGGGTCGAACGGGGCCAGCAGGCGCACCTGTTCGTCCGGTGCATGGCGGCGCGAGCGCGGATTCTCATCCGCCGGCCAATACCAGGTGGTGCCTTCCAGCGTGCAGCTGGCCAGCTGCTGCTTGGCCAGCGCCAACGCCTTGCGGGTCTGCTCGGCCAGATGCGGTGCGCCGTAGCCCAGCAGGCGCACCAGGTAGGTCAGGCTGGCCGAGGGCAACGGCGCGTACTTGCGCACCACCAGGTCGATCAGGGCGGCGGCGCGTTCAATCTGCGCCTGTTCGCTGGCATCGGCTTCGCTGTGGTCGGCCACCGCATAGATACGCGTGCCGCTGTCACGACGCTGCACACGCAGCAGGCCGCGGTAGTGCATGCCATCCAGCAGATGGGTGCTGGCATTGCTGGTGCCACCCCAGTAGTTGGTCACCCGGCCGTGCGCGAAGGCCTGGTCCACCTCACGTGGATGCACGCTGCCACGCTCGCGCACGAAGGCCAGCACGTCCGCCGCGCGTCGCTGGGTTTCGGCGTCCCACGCGCGTTTGGACACCCGTGGATGCATCAGCGCCAGATGCTCGCGCGGCAGGAAGCCGTAGTTCACCAGGCAATCCTCCTCCACCGGCAGGCGCGCATAGCGCCGCTCCAGATCCCCTGCGCGATAGTCCTTCACCCGATGGCGCAGGGTCAGATCCTGCGCGCGTGCCGGCGCACGGATCGGGTCGGCCTGCACGAAGCCGAGGCGGCGGATCGCGCTCAGCAGCGTGGTGGGTTTGAACAACGTGCGCGCCACCGCGTAGCGGCGCAGATCATCGAGGGTGGGCGTGGCAGGCATGGTCGCATTGTAGATCCACGCCATGCTTGGATGGGGCCGTGGCGAACCGTGTAATGACGTCCACGCATGGCGTGGATCTAGCGAAGCTGCAGCACCTCCAGCGAACCGATCACCAGCGCACGCATCCCCTGCCTGAACTCGGTGATCACCTGCCCCTCTTCGTCATCGGCAATCGCGTAGATCGTGTCGGCACCTGCAATGCAGTAGAACGCAATCGTGGCCAGCAGCCAGCGCGCCTTGTCCAGCGGCAGGCCGAACACTTCGGCCACATGCGCCTGGTGCGAGGCGATCTTGTCCAGCATCGGCGCGGTCGCCACCGCGCGGCGCAGCAGGTACGGCGGCAGCCCGGGGTGGGCCTTCACCACTTCGCACAGCGATGCCACGAAACCCATCAGATAGGCCTCCAGCCCACCCGGTGCGTCGGCCGAGGCGCGCGGAATCTGCCAGCGCTGGAACACGGTATCGGCTACCAGCCGCTTCAGCGCCTCCAGATTGGCCACACGCTTGTAGAGCGCGGCCTGGGTGACCGCCAGTTCGGCGGCCACGTTGGCCATGGTCAGGTTCGGCAGGCCCAGCTTGATGCCGATGTCGGCCAGGCGATCGGGGGTGATGGTGGGCGGGCGGCCACGGGCCGGCGCCGGGATCTCGGTGCGCATGTTCATACCGTAGTGAGCGTGCCAGCAAATGGACCCTCTTGTCCGCACCCCGCAATTTAGTTTAATTTACTCAACTAATTCGGAATGCGTCTGGTTCGCAATCACGACGCACGCCGGAATCGAGCCCGTGGCTCACTTCCCGCCAGGTCCCCACCCAGCCGACAACCCTGCGCTGCGCCCTCTCCCCGTGCTTGCCGATGGCAGCGCGCCAGGCGCGTTCGCACCTGCGATTCACAGGAATCTGGCATGACCGTGCAGTTCGTTCGTTCTTCGATCCTTCGTCCGGCCGGGGGTGGTTCCCGCGTGTCGATGCATCTGCCGGGCGCTGCCCGGCGCTACCGCGTGTCGGCCCTGGCGCTGGGCCTGCTGGCCTCGTTCGCTGCGCTGGCGGACTCGGCGCCGTCCACCCTGCCCTCGGTGCAGGTGCAGGAACAGCGCCGGGTAACCGGCGACTATGCCGGCGGCCAGGTCGCCTCCGGCAACCGCGTCGGCCTGCTTGGCGACAAGGACTTCATGGACACGCCGTTCAGCACCGTCAGCTATACCGAGGCCTTCATCCGCGACCGCCAGGCCAGGGACCTGACCGACGTCATCGCGGCGACTGACCCCACGGTGTTCAGCAACGGCGTGACCGGTTCGTGGAGCGAGAACTATTCAATCCGCGGTTTCGCCTCCAGCACCAGTGACACCACCTTCAACGGCCTCAGCGGCATGGCGCCGTACTACCGAACCTCGCCGGAGATGTTCGAGCGCATCGAGGTGCTGAAGGGCCCGTCCGCACTGCTCAACGGCATGCCGCCGGGCGGCTCGGTTGGCGGCAGCGTCAACCTGGTGCCCAAGCGCGCGGGCGAGCAACCACTGTTGCGGGTCAGCGCCAACTTCGCTTCCGATGCGCAGTTCGGCACGCACGTGGACCTCGGCCGCCGGCTGGGCGCCGACAAGCAGTTCGGCATCCGTTTCAACGGTGCCTACCGTGATGGCGACGGTGCCGTGGGCAAGCAGAGCAAGAAGGTGCAGCTGGGCGCGCTGGCACTGGACTGGCGCGGCGCGCGCGCGCGCATCTCCGCCGATCTGTACAGCGCCGACGACCGCGTCGACGGCCCGGCCCGTGGTGTTGGCCTGGCACCAGGCGTGGCTATTCCGCGGCCGCCGCGCGGCGATACCCTGATCAACCCGGACTGGGCCTACGTCGACAGCCGCGACAAGGGCGCAATGCTGCGCGGCGAGCTGGACATCAATGACAACCTGATGGCCTACCTGGCCTATGGCACCAGCAAGACCGACTACCGCTACAACGGTTCGATCAGCGCGCAGGTGCTGAACCCGGCCGGCGACTTCACCACGGTGATCGGCCAGCTCGCGTTCGATATCAAGAAACAGTCCGGTGATGCCGGCCTGCGCGGCCGCTTCCACACCGGCAGCGTCGGCCACCAGTGGGCCGCCAACGTGACCCACTACCAGCACACCCAGAACGACTACGGCCGCCGCAGCGTGCCCGGCTGGGACTGGACCACCAACCTGTACCACCCGGTGTGGGGCCCGGCGGCGCCGTTCGTGGCGCCGCACATTTCGCACACCGAGCTGAAGCTGGACAGCATCGGCTTCGCCGATACGCTGTCCTTCGCCGATGACCGCGTGCAGCTGACCGTGGGCGTGCGCCGCCAGCAGGTGCTGAGCGAAACCTTCAGCGTGGCCACCGGTGCGCGCACCTCGCGCTATGACGAGAGTGCCACCACCCCGGCCTTCGCCCTGCTGCTGAAGGCCACGGACAAGGTCTCGCTCTACACCAACTACATCGAGGGCCTGAGCCAGGGTGCCACCGCGCCGATGACCGCCGCCAATGCCGGTGATGTGTTCGCCCCATTCCGTACCAAGCAGAAAGAGCTGGGCCTGAAGCTGGACCTCGGCCGCTTCGCGCACACGTTTGCCGTGTATGAGATCAAGCGGCCGAGCAGCTACACCGACCCGGTCACGAATATCTTCTCGTTCGGTGGCGAGCAGCGGAACCGCGGCGTGGAATGGGGCTTCTTCGGCGCACCGCTGGATGGTCTGCGCCTGATGGGCGGCGTGGCCTACGTGCAACCCAAGCTGACCCGCACCGCAGGCGGCGTGAATGAAGGCCGCATTGCGACTGCTGTGGCACAGCGCCAGGCCAAGCTGGGCGTGGAATGGGATGTGCCGGCGCTGGAGGGCTTGACCCTGACCGGCAATGCCACCGCGATGTCGAAGCAGTACATCAGTGCCGACAACCGCCTGTCGGTGCCGGGGCGTACGTTGTTCGACGTGGGTGCGCGCTACAGCACCACGATGGCGGGCCGGCCGCTGGCGTTGCGGGCCAGCGTGAACAACGTGACCAACAAGGCGTACTGGGGCATGCCGTTGTTGTCGAGCCTGGCGTTGGGCGCGCCGAGAACGGTGTTGGTGTCGGCGACGATGGATTTCTGAACGGCATCCACGCATGGCGTGGATCTACCGTGGAGCCGAGCCATGCTCGGCTCCGATTCGCGACTGGCCACCGGCATCGATACGCCACGCCCTCACCGCTGCATCTTACAAGGATGCGTCCAGATCGCGGCGATAGTCCTCCAGGCGGGAGCTGAGAGCCAGCTGCAGTGCATCCAACGCCCCATCGCTGGCGCCCGCACCTTGGCGCAACGCACTCTCGATCTCGCCGCACTGCTCGGCCAGCGCCTGCTCGCCCATCATCTGCAATGCCCCCTTGAATCCGTGCACACGCTCCAGAAGCGCTGCAGTGTCCGCGTTGGCGCGTGCATCGAGGATGGCCTGAAGATCCTGGTCGCCGGTGTCAACAAAAATCCGGCGGATGCCTGCGGGAATGTCGCGAGGCACCGGCACCGCAGCGGGCCCCGCCCCCCGCTGCTGGCCGCGTACGTGGTCCGCTGGAGCGTTGGTGCGGGCCAGGGCAACCTCAAGCCGGTCCAGGTTGAAAGGCTTCAGCAACAGATCATCGATGCCGGCAGCAAGGCAGCGCTCGCGTTCACTGGCCAGCGCCGTGGCGGTGATCGCCAGGATCGGCAGCGACTGGCCGCGCTGACGCAGGTCACGGGCCAGGGCATAGCCATCCATCACCGGCATGTTGATGTCGGTCAGCACCGCACGGTAGTGACCGTCCTTCCACAGTTCCAACGCCTCCGCACCATTGCCGGCAGCGTCCACGGCGAAGCCGATCTCCTCCAGCTGCTGCTGGATCAGCTCGCGGTTCACCGCGTTGTCCTCCACCAGCAGTACGCGCCCGCGGGCGGCCGTTGCTCGTACAGGCTTCACCACCGCCACGTGGCCCCCCGCGCTTTCGCCGGGTGCCAGTGCCTCAAGCACGGCCTCGCTGACGTAGCTGCTGACTTCGATGCGGTCGCCGCGGGTTTCCGCGCTGAGCGGGCCCTGTGCATGGGCATGCACGGTGCGCGCGTAGCCCTGCATCAGCTGCTGCTCTTCGTCGATGCTCCATGCGCGGTGGTCGCCCACGATCAGCAGCGCATCGCCGCCCTCGTCGTCGTTCTGCGGGCGGTCGAGCACGGCGGCGGTCGCCCCCCACGCCACCAGCAGGCGCTCCATCTCGGCCCGCCATTCCGGCGTGCTCGACAACACGGTCACCCGCCGGCCGAGCAGCGGTTGCGTGGGCGGCGGCTGCAACGCCTGTACCTGCATCGGCAGCAGCAGGGTGAAGCTGCTGCCAACCCCTTCGGTGCTTTCCACCGACACCTGCCCGCCCATCGCCTGGGCGATCTGCTGGCACAGCGCCAGGCCAAGCCCACTGCCACCGTAGCGACGCGAAACGCTGGCGTCCGCCTGCTGGAACGGCTGGAACAGCTGCGCGGTCTGTTCCGGGTTCATGCCGATGCCGGAGTCGATGACCTGCACGCGCAGCTGAGCACCCTGCCCCGCCGAGTGGTGCAGTTCTGCCCGCAGCAGGATGCGCCCGGATTCGGTGAACTTGACCGCGTTGCCCACCAGGTTGGTGAGGATCTGGCGGATGCGGTGTGCATCGCCCACGCACAGCTGGCCGGCCGCCGCGTCCACGGTGAAGTACAGGCGCACGCCCTTGCGCAGCGCATCGGGTGCGAACAGCAGCGCCACGCCTTCGATCAGCGGGCGCAACGCGAAGGGCACCGGCTCCACATCCAGCTGGCCGGCCTCGATCTTGGAGAAATCCAGCACGTCACTGATGATGCGCATCAGGGCGTCGGCCGAGAACCGGATGCGGTCCAGCCGCTCGCGCTGGCCCGGCTGCAACGGCGAGCGGGCCAGCAGCTCCAGATGGCCCAGCACGCCGTTGAGCGGCGTGCGGATCTCGTGGCTCATGGTGGCTACGAAGGCGGACTTGGCCCGGTTGGCCGCTTCGGCGGATTGGCGTGCCGCCTCGGAATCCTCGCGAGCGCGGCGCAGGTTTTCTTCCAGCTCCACCTGGGCGGTGACGTCGCGCAGTGCGCAGACCCACACCGGCTGTTCGTAATAGGTGGCCTGCGCCATGCTGATCTGCAACTGGGTGGCGGTGCCCGATTCGGCGGGAGACCACTGCAGTTCCAGTACTTCATCGATGCGCGCATTGCGACCCACTTCGGCGAGGCGCAAGTACAGTGGCGGCGACGCGACTTCGCTGGCCGTGCGTACGGTCTCAACCAATTGACGCGCAGCGTCGTTCTGCAACAGCGGCTCACCGCTGTCCCTGGCCAGCAGGACCAGTCCGACCGGTGCAGTCCCGATGATGACCCGGCTCAGCGCCTCATTTTCGTACACCCGTGACGCATCGTTCAGCGCCGGCGTGAACACACGCTGGTCGATGCGCCGCAGCAGCCACCACAGCAGACTGATGATCAGCAGCGCACTGAGCGCGCGGGCCAGCAGGTAGGCACCCTGGCTGCGCCAGATATCGGACCAGCCGTACACATGGCTCAGGGTCCACTCGACGCCTGGCAGCCCGCTGGCCAGTACGAACGACCCCTGGCTGTACCGTCGCGGCGGCTGTCCCCCTGCGCGCGCCGTGTCGCTTGGCGCGGGCCTCATCAACAGATCCTGCTCCCGTTTGGACAGGCCACCGGTACTGAGCACCACCTGCCGCTCTGCCGTGCTGACCAGGTAGCGACCCTGCTCGCGCGCTTCCAGCTGAGCCTTGATGTTGCCGACAGATTCAAACACCACGCGCCGGAAGTACGGAGTGGTGCCTTCGGCCAGGGTGACCATGCCGATCAGCGACGGCTGACCAGTGAACGGATTGATGCCATAGCGCGACATCAGGCGCCCCTCGCGCGCGGCTTCACGGATGGGCCCGGGACGCACGGTTGCCTGGCGGAACCGCGCTTCCTCACCCAGCAGCCGCGCAAAGGCCTGCTGGCGGGTCGTTACACCCAGTGCGCGCAGCAACTGGGATTCATCGCTGATGTTGGACACCGCCAGCAGCCGTCCCCGCGGCTCGTAGGCATAGACCAGCAATGGCCCGGAAGCATTCTGTGAAGTGATCGAATCGGCGGTGTAGGCCGAATAGATGTCCACCATGCCCAGGTACGCGGCCAGTTCCTGTTCCGGCAGCGGCTTGTCCTTCAGCCCCAGCACCAGCCAGGGCACCGCAGTACGCCCTTCGGCGCGAACCAGCACTTCTTCGCCCTGCGCGTGGAAGCGGGCGGCCAGTCCGGCACCGGAAGCGGCCAGTCCGGCCCGCTGGTCACGCCACAGCACATCATTACCGTTGATGGAGGTGGCATAGGCGCGATCACGCTGCAGCAGGTAGTATTCGGCGGCGGCACGCGCCTCGTTGAAGGAATGCCGCTCCCGCGCGTGGAACTCCTCGACATCGGCGATGGCACTGACCAGGGCGGTCAGCACTACCAGTGCGGAGATCAGCGCGCCGCCTCCGTACAGCAATCGGCGGCGCAGCTGGCGCAGGTCGTCCAGGCGCGCAGCCACCGCCTGCCTGGCGGGGCCTTGCACTACGTCTGAGCCCGCCATGACCGTGATCCCCAGGTGAGTGGCCTACAATTTATCCTATTGGCCCAACCGGCGCCTGCAAGGCAGGCTGGGGCCAACGCTGGCTGCCACGGTGGGAGGTATGCTGGCAGGCCCTGATTGTGAGACACCCGTCATGCGTACCCTGTACCCGGCCATCGAGCCCTACCGCGAGTTCACCCTGGCGGTGAGCGATCTGCACACCCTGCACATCGAGGAGTGCGGCACGCCGGACGGAATACCGGTGGTGTACCTGCACGGCGGGCCGGGCGCCGGCATTTCGCCGACCCATCGCCGCTTCTTCGACCCGGCGCGCTACCGCATCGTGCTGATCGACCAGCGTGGCAGCGGGCGCTCCACGCCGTTCGGCGAGCTGCGCGACAACACCACGCAGGCGCTGGTGGCCGACATCGAGAAGGTGCGTGAGCATCTGGGCATCGAACGCTGGCTGGTCTACGGTGGCTCCTGGGGCTCGACGCTGTCGCTGGCCTATGCGCAGGCGCATCCCGCGCGTGCGACCGGCCTGATCGTACGCGGCGTGTTCCTCGGCCGCGAGATCGAAAACCGCTGGTTCGCAGAGGCCAGCGGGGGTGCGCGCTGGATCTTCCCCGAACGCTGGGACCGCTACGAGGCCTATATTCCAGAGGGCGAGCGCGCCGACATGATCGCGGCCTACTGGGTGCGCCTGGACAGCGCCGATGAAACCACCCGCATCGAAGCGGCACAGGCATGGCTGGGCTGGGAAGACAACGCCGCCACCCTGCAGCACGATGTGGATGCCGTATCCACCGATGATCCGCTGGACACGCTGGCGAAGGCGCGCATCGAGGCGCACTACTTCCGTAACGGCATCTTCCTTGAAGCCAACCAGCTGCTGCGCGATATCGACCGCATCCGCCACCTGCCTGGCGTGATCGTACAGGGCCGCTACGACATCATCTGCCCTCCGCGCAGTGCCTGGGATCTGGCCAAGGCATGGCCGGAAGCGCGGCTGGAGATGGTGACCTCGGGCCACAGTGCCAACGAGCCGGCCACGGTCGACGCGCTGGTACGGGCCACGGATGCATTTGCCGACCAGCTCGGCCAGCGCAGCTGAGCTGCCGCCTCAGCAGGCGACCGTGAACCCCACCGTGGTCAGCCCCTCGTGGCTGGCCACGAACACGTCGCCGCCATGCAGCATGGCGATGGCCTTGACGATCGACAGCCCAAGGCCGTGGTGGCGTTCGCCCCGGTACTCACGGGCCTGGTCCACGCGGTAGAAGCGCTCGAACAGCAGGGGCAGGTGCGCGGCAGCGATGCCGGCGCCCTCGTTCATTACCGCGATGCGCGCGCCCTCGCCTTCGGCCTGCAGCTGCACGCGCACCTCGCTTCCGGGCCGCGCATGCTGCACGGCGTTGTGCAGCAGGTTGGTCAATGCCCGCCGGAACAGCGACGGGTCGATGCGGGCGGTGGCGTCGCCCTCGATGTGCAGGGTCAGCCCGGCATCCTCGAACAACAGCTCGAGGAAGTCGCCTGCAGCCGCCACTTCCTCGGCCAGCGCAACCTGACGGGTCTCCATGGCGATGTCACCCTGCCCGGCACGCGACAGGAACAGCATGTCGTTGACGATGGCACGCAGCCGCTCCAGCTCTTCCAGATTGGACTGCATCACCTCCTGAAGTTCGGCATTGTCGCGCGGCCGCGACAGCGCCACCTGGGTCTGGCCCATCAGATTGGCCAGCGGCGTGCGCAGTTCGTGGGCGACGTCGGCGTTGAAGCCGTCCAGGCGGGTATAGGCCGCTTCCAGCCGGTCCAGCGCGCCATTGAACGCGCTGGTCAGGTGGCCCAGTTCCGCCGGCAGGCCATCGGCCGCCAGGCGCTGCGACAGCCGTTGTGGACTGAGCGAGCGTGCCTCGTTCGAAAGCGCGCGCAGCGGTGCCAGCCCCAGGCGCGCGATCCAGTAGCCTAGCCCGGCCACCAGCAGCACGCCCAGCGCGCCGGCGATCCACAGCGCCCACGCAAAGCGCTGCAATGCGTGGGTGTAGGGCTCCGAATCGATGCCGATCCAAAGATCCACGGCCGGCCGCACCCCCTTGCCAGGCACGTGCTCGTAAAGGGTGCGCAATGGATGCCCGCCTGCCCGCTGCAGCGTCCCCATCCCCGCATCGCCCTTGGCCGGTGGCCGCACCGAAGGACGCTCCGCCCCGATGCGGAAGGTCGGGTCATCACTCCACGCCCAGACCAGGGTGTCGCGGTCGCCGGAGATCAGGTTGCCGACCTTGTCGCGCACCTTGCTCCAGCGTTCGCGGGTATCGCACATCGCCACGCTGCCGCTGACCGCATGCAGCTTGGTCTGCAGCTCGGCATGCTGGTAGCGCACCACCTGCCGCTCCAGCACGCCGTACACGCCGATGCCCAGCAGGGTGAACACCAGCAGCGCGGCCAGCGCGAACATCGCCGACAGGCGCTGCGCAATCGACATCCTCATCGACCGTCGTCCTCGTCGTCACGCACTTCCAGCACGTAGCCCATGCCGCGCACGGTGTGCAGCAGCTTGCTGGGGTATGGACCATCGAGCTTGCTGCGCAGCCGCTTGATCGCCACTTCCACCACGTTGGTATTGCTGTCGAAGTTGATGTCCCAGACCTGGGCGGCAATCACCGTCTTGGACAGGATCTGTCCGCGTCGCTGCGCCAGCAACGCCAGAAGTGCGAATTCCTTGCCGGTCAGGTCCAGTCGCGCGCCGTCACGATAGGCACGCCGTGCCAGCAGGTTGACCTGCAGGTCGCCCACCTGCAGTTCGGTCGGCTCCTGCTGGCGCCCACGCCGCACCAGCGCCTGCAGGCGCGCCAGCAGTTCGATGAACGAGAACGGCTTGACCAGATAGTCGTCGGCGCCCTGCCCCAGCCCATGCACGCGATCATCCACGCGGTCACGTGCGGTCAGCATGATCACCGGGGTCTGCTTGCTGCGACGCAGTTCGCGCAGCACGTTGAAGCCATCCATGCCCGGCAGCATCACGTCCAGCACGATTACGTCGTAGTCGAACTCGCGCGCAAGGTGCAGGCCGGTCACGCCGTCCGCGGCCAGATCCACTGCCCAGCCCTGCTCGCCCAACCCGGTGCGCAGGTAATGGGCGGTCTTGCTCTCATCCTCGACGATCAGCAGTTTCATCCGGGCTCCGTCAGCGCGGCGCCTGCCGCTGCCCTGCGCTCACGTCGGCGCTGCAGGAACAGCCGGTCCAGGGCCAGGTAAATCACCGGGGTACTGTACAGGGTCAGCACCTGGCTGATCAGCAGGCCACCCACCACCGCCACGCCCAGCGGCTGGCGCAGCTCCGAGCCGGTACCGAAGCCGATCATCAGCGGAATGGCGCCGAGCAATGCCGCCAGCGTGGTCATCATGATCGGGCGGAAACGGGTCAGGCAGGCCTCGTGGAGCGCCTGCATGGGTGTCAATCCACGATTGCGTTGCGCATCGAGGGCGAAGTCGACCATCAGGATGCCGTTCTTCTTGACGATGCCGATCAGCAGCACGATGCCGATCAGCGCCATGATCGAGAAGTCCAGGCCCCACAGCCACAGCATCAGCACCGCACCGATACCGGCCGAAGGCAGCGTGGACAGGATGGTAAGCGGGTGCACGAAACTCTCGTAGAGCACACCGAGGATGATGTAGACCGCCAGCAATGCGGCCAGGATCAGCATCGGCTGGCTGGCCAGCGACTCCTGGAACGCCTGTGCGGTGCCCTGGAAACGGCCACTGATGCTGGCGGGCATGCCGATCTGCGCCTGTGCCTGCCCGACCAGGGTGACCGCCTCGCCCAGCGAGACACCCGGCGCCAGGTTGAACGACAGGTTCACCGCCGGCAGCATGCCATTGTGGCTGATCGACAGCGGGCCGTTGCCCGGCGGCTGCACCTGCGCCACCGCTGACAACGGCACCATCTGCCCGGTCAGCGGCGAGCGCAGGTGGAAGTAGGACAGCGCATCGACCTGGCCGAGCAGGCCCGGTGCGATCTCCAGGATCACCCGATACTGGTTGGTGTCGGTCTGGAACTCGTTGATCTGGCGTTGGCCGAAGGCGTCGTAGAGCACCTGATCGATATCGTTGGCGGTCAGGCCGAAGCGCGCTGCGGCGGTGCGGTCGATCTGCAGCCGGGTGACACTGGCGCCGACCTGCTGGTCGTTGGACACGTCGCGCAGCTGTGGCAGGCCGCGCAGGCGCGTGGTCAGCTGTTCGGCCCAGCGCGACAGTTCGCGGCTGTCCTGCCCGCGCAGGGCGTACTGATACTGGGTGCGTGACGGCCCGGCACCGAGGTTGATGTCCTGCGCGGCACGCATGTACACGGTGATGCCGGGCACGCTGGCCATCTTCGCGCGCAGGCGGTCGATGAAGGCGTGCACGTCCACGTCGCGGTCGCCACGGTCCTTGAGGATGAACCAGAAACGCCCGTTGGACAGCGTCTGGCTGCCACCGGTCGCGCCCACCGCATGGTTGTAGGCCAGCAGCGCCGGATCTTCGGCGGCGATCTTCGCCAGCTGCTGGTGCTTGGCCGCCATCTCCTCGAAGCCGATGTCCTGTGCCGCTTCGGTGGTGGCAACGACGAACGCGGTGTCCTGCAACGGGAAGAAGCCCTTGGGAATCATCACGTACGACGCCACGGCCACCGCCACGGTGGCGCCGAAGCCGAGCAGTATCAGCCGTGGATGGCCCAGCGCCCATTGCAGGCTGCGGTCGTAGCCGGCCAGCAGGCGCCCGGCCAGCGTGTCCTGGCTGTCCTGATGCGCCGGCATGCGCTTCATCAGGTGCGCGGCCATCATCGGCGCCAGGGTCAGCGAGGCGACGATGGAGATCAGGATGGCCACGGTGATGGTCAGCGCGAACTCGGCGAACAAGCGCCCGACCACGCCGCCCATGAACAGCAGCGGGATGAACGCTGCGATCAATGACAGGCTGATCGATACCACGGTGAAACCAATCTCCTCGGCCCCCTTCAGCGCGGCCTCGATCGGCCCCAATCCGGCCTCCCGATGGCGATGGATGTTCTCCACCACCACGATGGCATCGTCCACCACGAAGCCGACCGCCACCACCAGTGCCACCAGGGTGAGGTTGTTGAGACTGAAACCGGCTACATACATCGCCGCGAAGGTGGCCACCAGCGCCACCACCAGCAACGCGCCGACGATGAGCGTGGCCGACAGCTGGCGCAGGAACAGGCCCATCACCAGCACCACCAGCACGATGGTCAACACCAGGGTCACTTCCACTTCGTGCAGCGAGGCGCGGATGGTGCGCGTGCGGTCGTTGAGCACGTCCACATCGACGCTGGCCGGCAGGTTGGCACGCAGCTCCGGCAGTGCTGCCAGCACTGCGTCAGTGGTGCGCACGATGTTGGCGCCCGGCTGCCGGCTGATGATCAGGCCCACGCCCGGCTGCCCGTTCGGCCACGCCTGCACGTAGGCGTTCTCGGCACCGTCGACCACCTGCGCGACGTCGCCCAGCGTCACCGGCGAGCCCGCGCGGTAGGCCACCACCAGCTGCCGGTAGTCCTGCGCATCGAACAACTGGTCGTTGGCTTCAAAGGTGGACGTACGCTGCTCGCCCATCAGCGCGCCCTTGGCCTGGTTGAGGCTGGCGTTCTGGGCTACCCCGCGCAGGTCGGACAGGGTCATGCCCATCGCCGCCAGCCGCTCCGGCTGGGCCTGGATGCGGATGGCCGGGCGCTGCTGGCCGACGATGTTGACCTCGGACACGCCACTGATCTGGCTGATTGAACGCGCCAGCCGGCTTTCGGCCAGATCGCTCAGCTCGGTCATCGACATCTGCGCCGACACCACGCTGAGCACCAGGATCGGGCTGTCGGCCGGATTGACCTTGCGCCAGGTCGGCAGGTTCGGCAGGTCGCTGGGCAGGCGCCCGGCGGCGGCATTGATCGCCGCCTGCACTTCCTGTGCGGCGGTATCGATGTTCTTTTCCAGATCGAACTGCAGCGTGATCGAGGTGCTGCCCAGCGCGCTGGTGGAGGTCATCTCGATGATGCCTGGCACGCCGGTCAGCTGCGTTTCCAGCGGCGTGGCAACCGCCGACGCCATGGTGTCGGCACTGGCCCCGGGCAGGCTGGCATTGACCCGGATGGTGGGGAATTCGGCCTCCGGCAGCGGCGCCACCGGCAGCCGTGGCAGTGCAGCCACGCCGAGCAGCACCACCGCCAGGGTGAGCAGCGTGGTCGCCACCGGGTGCCTGACGAACCAGCTGGACAGCGAGACACGCGCACTCATGGGGCGGCCCCGCCGTTGGCAGCCGGTACGGCCGCTGCCGCGGCTTCAGCGACGACCACACCCGGGCGCAGGCGCGACTGGCCGTCGCGCACGATCACATCGCCCACGCGCAGTTCGCCCTGCACCGCCACCTGCCCGTTCTCGGCCTCGCCGACGCTGACCGGCAGTACTTCCACGCTGCCGTCGCCGAGCACGCGATAGACGAAGCTGCCGTCCACGCCGCGCTGGATGGCCGCCGCCGGCACCACCAGGGCGCCGGTGCTCTGACCGGTGCGCACGCGCACGCTGACCAGCTGGCCGGGCCACAACCGATCATCGGCATTGGCAAAGCGCGCACGCAGGCGCACGGTGCCGGAGGTTTCCTCCACCTGGTTGTCGATCACCTGCAGGCGGCCTTCGGCCAACAGCAGGCCACCGTCGCGGTCGAGCGCCTGCACCGCCACTTCACCGGACGCCAATGCCTGCCGCAGCTGCGGCAATGCGTCCTGCGGCAGTGCGAACACCACCGAGATCGGGTCGGTCTGCTGCACGGTGACCAGCCCCTGGGTATCGGTGGCCCGCACCAGATTGCCTGGATCGACCTGGCGCAGGCCGATGCGGCCGTCCATCGGCGCCAGGATGCGGGTGTACGACAGCTGCACCTGCGCGGCGTCCACCGCCGCCTGGTTGCCGTGCCCGGTCGCCTGCAGCTGCTGTACCGTCGCGGCCTGTTGTTCAAGCATCTGCCGGGACACCAGCTGATCGCCGGACAGGTGCTGCAGGCGAGCCAGGTCCGAGCGTGCGGCATCCAGCGTGGCGCGGTCACGCACCACTGCGGCCTGCGCGCCGCCCAGATCGGCGCGGATCGCGCGATCATCGATGCGGGCCAGCAGCTGTCCCTTGCGCACCTTCTGGCCTTCCTCGAACAGCACCTCGGTGAGCACGCCATCGACCTGCGGCCGCAGCACCGCGCTCTGCAATGACTGCACCGTGCCTACGCCGCTGCGCCAGTGCGCCACATCGCGCTGCTCGACGCGACCGGTGACCACCGGCACCGGTGGCGGGGTGCTGGCGGGCTGCGCGTCACCCCGCGACACACCATGGAACAGCATCACCAGCGACAGCACCACCAGCAACAACGCACCCAGTGCAAGGTGGCGGCGACGCATTCGTGCGGACAGGAAAGGAATTCGCATGCGGGGAGTCCATACCGGTGCCGGCGCGGGGGCTGCGCGGGCCTGATGCCATCCTTACCGGTAGCCTCCGGCGCCTGGCTGTCGCCTGCCTGACAATTCCGTCAGCTGGTCGTCCCTCGGGCGTCCCGTGAACGATGGCCCACCCACGTGCGCGACCACCGGCCTTCTTCGCGCCTCCCTTACGGAGCGGTGCCGATGATCCGGCCAAGGGCGCCACGCTGGCGATCCCACACCCTCAGGAGTACGCCATGACCGGTTTCCGCTTCGTCCCTGCTGCCCTCGTGATTGCCACCGCCCTGCTGCTGGGCGCCTGCTCCAAGCCGCAGGAGGCCAGCAAGGCCACTGCGGCCGAAGACGTCACCGAAGTGAAGCTGCTCCCTGCCTATGAATCCCTCGACAAGGACAAGGACGGCATCGTCACCCTGGCCGAAGTGGATGCAGTCGCACCGGACTGGGCCGAGCGCCTGCACACCTGCGATACCGACCGCGACCAGAAACTGAGCCGCGGCGAGTACGACGTCTGCAAGCAGACCGCGCCTGCGGCCGCGCATTGATTCCCGGCGCCGGCGCGCCTGTGCGCGCGCCTGGCCGTGTTGGCCGCGCACGCTCTCCCGCCTACGGCTATACCAAGGTATAGCCGGGCTAACCCACGAGCCTCTAGGACTGCCCCATTCAGGGGCGGACAATAGCACCACTGGCCAGGGCAACCCCGGCCGGCACCCTCCCATCATGGAGACGCAGATGGACCCCGACCCTGCCGGGCGCGACGCGCCCTGGATGCCTGCCTGTTGCCTGTTCCTGGCGCCTGCCCGCCGCTCCCTGCCTGCCTGAGTGACGGGGGATCGCCAGGTGCCGCCTGCCTGGAGATCGCCCCCATGTCCTACAAGATCCTCTACATCACCCTGCGCCGCCTGATCGGTGAGCGCGATGTTGCCGCCCTGCGCAGCCAGCTGCTGCAGCACGGCCCGGTCATGTTCGCCCGTTCGCTCTCGCTCGGCTCGCCACGCGTGGTGGCCGACGCGCTGTCGCTGCTGCCGATCAGCGAGCGCATCAACGTGCTGCGCCACCTGCCCTACCCCCTGCGCGATGCGATGAAGCCGCTGTGCATCGGCGGCAGCCAGCGCCTGCACATGCAGCCGTGGTCGCCGGCGGTGCTGGCGATGCGCCACGCCTGACCTGTTCCATCCGTTCCGTTCGTGTTCCGGCCCCGGCCGGCTCTGACATTCGAGGAGAGTCCCATGAGCCTGCTCAACGCCTGGTTCAACGCCTTCCTGCGCAGCCGTCGCGCAGGCAACCTGTTCCGCCGCCGTGCGATGCCCGAGGCCGGCTTCGGTCCGGGCAGCGCCGAAGCGGCGCCGTTCGCGCTTACCACCGGCCTGGTCACCCTGGCCCAGCAGCCGGAAGCCGAGCTGCTGGCCACGCTGGATTCGCATGCCGATGGCCTCAGCCCGCACGAAGCCGGGGAGCGACTGGCCACGCTCGGCCCCAACGAGGTTGATCACGAAAAGCCGCTGCCGTGGTGGCGCCACCTGTGGCAGTGCTACCGCAACCCGTTCAACCTGCTGCTCACCGTGCTGGCGGCGGTGTCCTGGCTGACCGAGGACCTCAAGGCGACCATCGTGATCGGCGCGATGGTGCTGCTGTCCACGCTGATCCGCTTCGTGCAGGAGGGCCGTTCCAACCGTGCGGCCGAACGCCTGAAGGCCCTGGTCGGCAACACGGCGCGGGTGCTGCGCCGCAATCCGGGTACCGAGGCCGCCGACGTGGCCGACCAGTACTTCGGTGCGCATCTGCACAGCCGTCGCCCGGCGCGCCTGCTGGACCTGCCGATCCGTGAGCTGGTGCCCGGCGACCACATCGTGCTGTCGGCCGGCGACATGATTCCGGCCGACTGCCGCGTGCTGACCGCCAAGGACCTGTTCGTGGCGCAGGCGGCGATGACCGGTGAATCGCTGCCGGTGGAGAAGTTCGCGCACCCGGGCGATGGCCTGGCCGGCCTGCTGGAGCAGCACAACCTGCTGTTCATGGGCACCAACGTGGTGTCCGGCACCGCCACCGCCATCGTTCTGGCGACCGGCAACCGCACCTACTTCGGCACCCTGGCCCAGCGCAGCACCGCCACCGACCGTGCGCCCACCGCATTCCAGGCCGGCGTCAACAGTGTCAGCTGGCTGCTGATCCGCTTCGCGCTGGTGATGGTGCCGTTCGTGCTGTTGATCAACGGCTGGACCAAGGGCGACTGGACCGAGGCGTTCCTGTTCGCACTGTCGGTGGCGGTGGGGCTGACCCCGGAAATGCTGCCGATGATCGTCACCTCCACCCTGGCCAAGGGCGCGGTGCTGCTGTCGCGGCGCAAGGTGATCGTCAAGCGCCTGGATGCGATCCAGAACTTCGGCGCGATGGAAGTGCTGTGCACCGACAAGACCGGCACCCTCACCCAGGACAAGATCGCGCTGGAACGCCACACCGACGTGTTCGGTCACGATTCGGAGGACGTGCTGGCGTTTGCCTACCTCAACAGCCATTTCCAGACCGGGCTGATCAACCTGCTCGACCGCGCGGTACTGGAGCACGTGGAGCTGCAGAGCTCGCTGCGGCTGTCGCAGGACTACCACAAGGTGGACGAAATCCCGTTCGACTTCGAGCGCCGCCGCATGTCGGTGGTGGTGTCCGAGCGCGAGGATCATCACGAGCTGATCTGCAAGGGCGCAGTGGAGGAGATGCTGGCGGTATGCAGCACCGTGCGCGAGAACGGCCAGGATATGCCGCTGGATGACGCGCGCCTGGCGCGCGTGCGGCAGACCACCGAGGAACTGAACGAACAGGGCCTGCGCGTGGTGGCGGTGGCGATGAAGGAAACCGCGGCCAGCCGGACCGCCTACTCGCAGGCCGACGAGTGCGACCTGACCCTGGTCGGCTACGTGGCCTTCCTCGACCCGCCGAAGGAGTCCGCCGCACAGGCACTGCAGGCGCTGGCCGCGCATGGCGTGGAGGTGAAGGTATTCACCGGCGACAACGAACTGGTCACCGCCCGCGTCTGTGCCCAGGTCGGGCTGGACGCCGATACCATCCTGACCGGCCCGCAGATCGAGCGCATGGATGACGGCGCGCTGTCACGGGCGCTGCACCACCATCGCGTGTTCGCCCGGCTGACCCCGCTGCACAAGGAGCGCCTGGTGCGCGAGCTGCGCGCACAGGGCAAGGTGGTCGGCTTCCTCGGCGACGGCATCAACGATGCGCCCGCGCTGCGTGCCGCCGACATCGGCATCAGCGTGGACAGCGCGGTGGACATCGCAAAGGAGGCCGCCGACATCATCCTGCTGGAAAAGAACCTGATGGTGCTGGAGGAAGGCGTCATCCAGGGCCGGCGCACCTTCAACAACATGCTCAAGTACATCCGCATGACCGCCAGTTCCAACTTCGGCAACGTGTTTTCGGTGCTGGTGGCGTCGGCCTTCCTGCCGTTCCTGCCGATGCTGCCATTGCAGCTGCTGGTGCAGAACCTGCTGTACGACATCTCGCAGATTGCCATTCCGTTCGACAACGTGGACGAGGAACTGGTACGCAAGCCGCTGAAGTGGAACCCGGCGGACATCGGCCGCTTCATGGTGTTCTTCGGGCCGATCAGCTCGATCTTCGACCTGACCTGCTTCGCCCTGATGTGGTACGTGTTCGATGCACGCACGCCTGCCGACCAGGGCCTGTTCCAGTCCGGCTGGTTCGTGGTCGGCCTGCTGACCCAGACCCTGATCGTGCACATGATCCGCACGCCAAAGGTGCCGTTCCTGCAGAGCATCGCTGCACCGCCGCTGCTGCTGATGACCGGCCTGATCATGGCCATCGGCGTGGCCCTGCCGATGAGTCCGCTGGCCGGCTACTTCAAGCTGCAGGCCCTGCCGGCCGGCTACTGGCCGTTCCTGGTGGCGATCCTGTTCGGCTATGCGGTGCTGACCACCGCGCTGAAGAAGTTCTACATCCGTCGCTACGGCTGGCAGTAAGCACTGGCCGCCTTGTCCAGGGAGAAATGGATGCTCGACATCAATCCGAACCTGCCGGCGTTCAACGCCGGCGCCACCCTGAGCTCGCTGATCAGCCTGACGGTGGCCTTCGTGCTGGGCACCGCGATCGGCCTGGAACGGCAACTGCGCCAGCGCACCGCCGGGCTGCGTACCAACACGCTGGTGGCGGTGGGCGCGGCGGTGTTCGTCGACCTGGCCGTGCGCTTCCATGACCTGTACGGAGGGCCGCCGTCGCCGCTGCATGTGGTGGCCTATGTGATATCCGGCGTCGGCTTTCTCGGTGCCGGCGCGATCATGAAGGACGGCGCGCAGGTGTCCGGCCTGAACACCGCCGCCACCCTGTGGGGCTCGGCGGCGGTGGGCGCGTGCGCCGGCATCAAGCTGCTGCCGGAAGCGCTGCTGGCGGCGCTGTTCGTGCTGGCCGCCAATACGCTGCTGCGGCCGGTGGTCAATCGCATCCAGCGGCAGCCGCTGCCGGAAGCCTTCAGTGAAGCAACCTATGCGATCAACGTGGTCTGCCAGCGCGAGCAGCAGGCCGACGTGCTTGACCAGCTGTTGCTGCTGCTGGAGCAGGCGCAGTACCCGGTACGCGCGGTGGACCAGCGGCCGTTCGGCGAACGCGATGTGGAGATTGAAGCAGTGCTGTACGCCACCACGGTCGATGCCGGCGAACTGGATGCCGTGCTGGCAACGCTGGCGACCACGCCTGGCGTACTGCAGGGATTCTGGAACGCCAGCCTGGAGGAGTAGCGCCGGCCGCCGGATGCGTTCCGCCGGGCGTGGCTCAGCGCTTCCACGTGTTGCTTTGGTAGATGCCGACCTTGGTCGGCAGAATCCCTCAGGCATCATGATTCCTGCCCGGGCCTGCCGACCAAGGTCGGCAACTACCAGAAGCCTGAACGCCGCGGTCTGCCGGCCAGCGGCCGGCACTACCCAGCATCGCTTTGCTATCCTTTCCGCCCACGCCAGGGAGCTGTCCCGATGCCATCGCTGTCGCCCCGTCGCCCGCTGGTGCTGCTGGCCCTGATCGTCGTGATGGCGGCGATCTTCCTGATCGACACCGTCACCGACTACGCCGTTGCGGCGGCGTGTTTCTACGCGGCGGTCATCCTGGCCGCCTCGCGCGTGCTGGCCGCCCGTGGGCTGATCACGCTGGCCCTTGCCTGCATCGCGCTGACCGCTCTGAGCTTCTTCCTGACCCGCTTCGGCACCTACCGTATCGGCCTGGTCAATTCGGTGATCGGCATGCTGGTGATCGGCATCACCACCTATCTGGCCCTGAACATGGAAGCGGCCAAGGCGGCGGTACAGGAGGCCCAGGGACGATTGCTGCGGGTCGCGCGCGCGTCAACCGTAGGCGAGCTGACCACCTCCATCGCGCACGAGGTGAACCAGCCGCTGGCGGCCATCGCCAGCAGTGCCGAGGCCTGCCAGCGCTGGCTGGCGCAGGACCCGCCGAACGTGGACAAGGCACGGCAGACCGTGGCCCGCATCCTGGCCGATGCGCACCGCGCCGGCGACGTGATCGCGCGCATCCGCGGCCTGACCCAGGGTGCCGCGCCGCAGCGACGCGCCTTCGATCTGAACCAGGCGGTGGAAGAAATGCTGGCACTGTCGCGCAGCGAGCTGGATCGGCATGGCGTGGCGGTGGCGTTGCTGCTGGATGCCGACCTGCCACCGGTGCAGGCCGACCGCGTACAGGTACAGCAGGTGATCGGCAACCTGATTCTCAATGCGGTGGACGCGATGGAAGCGGTGCCTGCCGCTGACAGGCGCCTGTCGCTGCTGACCCAGCGCGATGGCGCGCGGATCAGCCTCAGTGTGCGCGATCGCGGTGTCGGCCTCCCCGCCGACCATCCCGAGCGTGTGTTCGATGCGTTCTGGACCACCAAGTCACACGGTCTTGGCCTCGGCCTCAGCCTCAGCCGTTCGATGATCGAAGCCAACGACGGCCAGATCCGCGCCGAGCGCCCGAGCGGCGGCGGGGCCTGCTTCGTCTTCGACCTGCCCATCGCCACGGATGTCCCTCATGCGTAAGCCCACCGTCCCTGTCGCCGATCCGGCACCGATCGTCTACGTGATCGACGACGACCCCTCGGTGCGCGCGGCGCTTGAGGATCTGTTGGCGTCAATGGGACTGCAGGTAAGGGCCTACGCCTCCACCCAGGCGTTCCTGGACCACGAACTGGACGATGCACCGGCCTGCCTGGTGCTGGACGTACGCATGCCCGGCCAGAGTGGCCTCGAATTCCATCGCACGATGAGCAGCCACGGCCTGCAGCTGCCGGTGGTGTTCATCACCGGCCACGGCGATATCGCCATGGGCGTCAATGCGATCAAGGACGGCGCCATCGAGTTCCTGACCAAGCCGTTTCGTGACCAGGAGCTGCTGGATGCAATCCACAAGGGCATCGAGCTGGACCGCCAGCGCCGCCGCGACGGCGAGGCACTCGATGCCCTGCAGCAGCGTTGGAACACGCTCAATGCCGGCGAGCGCGAGGTGGTCGATGGCGTGGTTCGTGGGCGCCTCAACAAGCAGATCGCCGGCGACCTCGGGGTCAGCGAGATCACGGTGAAGGTGCGCCGCGCGCAGGTGATGCGCAAGATGGGCGCGCGCACCCTGGTCGACCTGGTGCGGATGTACGACCGCTTGCAGGCGGGCACGCCCTGACCCAGCAGCAAGGCAGAGCGAGGCGGCAGCGTCGCCCCGCATTCCGCCCGCGCTATTTCCGGGTGGCCAGCACGATCACCCCGGCCACGACCAGGCCGATGCCACTCCACTCGCGCAGGCTGGGCCGTTCGCCCAGCAGCAGACAGGCCAGCACGATCACCAGCACGACGCTGAACTTGTCGACCACCGCGACCTTGGCCAGCTCGCCACTCTGCAACGCGCGGAAGTAGAACAGCCATGAGGCGCCGGTCGCCAGGGCGGAGAGCACCAGGAACAGCTGGGTGCGCCCCGGCAGCAGCAGCGGGTTGGACCACTTGCCGGTGACCACCACCAGCGGCAGGATCACCGCCGCCACGATCAGGGTGCGGATGGCCATGGCCAGGTCCGGGTCGACGCCCTTGACGCCGACCTTGGCGAACAGCGCGGTCAGCGCTGCGAACACGGCAGACAGTCCAGCCCAGATCAACCACTGCGGTAGGTTCTGCACAAAGGCCTCGCTTGCCTGCCCCGGCACGTGCGCCAACGCTACTCCACCCTGCCATCGGTGGGGCTTCACCTGACCATCACCCCCGTTACAATGGATCTGGAATCGCCAGGGGGCGATCAGCAGGGAACGCTTCATCGATGCTCGAACAGGACGCCACTCTCATTCGCAACGGGTCCGTTGCCCTCGCCAGGGCGGCCCTGCCATGCAGCGCGAGACGCCTGCCCGGCCGCCCCACCCATCCGCAGCGATCTGCCCGCTCTGCGCGGCAGGATCTTTCCAGCACGCCCTGACCGGAGCCGTCGAAATGCCCGAGAACACTCTCCTTGCCACGCCGGCCGCTACCGCGCCGACCACCTACCTCGACCGCGCCATGGCTACGCTGCGCAGCCTGGGCCTGGCCGCCCCGCAGGACAACAACGCACCGGCCATCGCGCTGGTTTCGCAGCTGTCCACGCTTGACCAGGGCCGCGTGGTGGCCATCGCCCGGGTGCTGCAGCAGTCCGGCCATTTCAATGCCGTGATGCGTGATGAAATCAGCTCGGCCAAGGTGTCCGACCGCTATACCGAGATCGTCCGCGCCTTCGACAGCATCCGTGACGATGCCAGCACCATGGTCGAACAGGTCCGCGACGGCAAGATCGACATGGGCGAGCGCCTGCAGAACCTGTGGATGAAGGTCACCCGCGGCGATATCCCGAGCCGGTTCGAGAAGATCCGCCGTACGTTCCTGGAGGTCAGCCGCGATTCGGCCGAGCAGCTGCAGCGTGAATCGCGCGTGCTGGAGATGTACGGCGACTTCCGCCTGTCGATCAAGGATGCCGAGATCCAGGCGCATGAGTTGTTGAAGCTGCAGCAGCAGCGGCTGGCCGAAGCGCGCGAAACGCTGAAGCAGGCGCAGCAGCGCGTGGAATCGGCCGACCCGGCCGCCGATGCCGCCGATACCGGCCGCCTGGTGATGGCCCGCGATGAAGCGCTGCGCAGCAGCCAGGCCGAGGAGTCGCGCTACCAGCTGGCCAAGGATCTGGCCGAGAACCTGCAGGTGAACTACGCCACCTCCGAGGCCATCATGCTGCGCGTGCACCAGTCGCACGAGGTCAAGCGCCGCGTCAACGAGCGCTCGGTGGTGTTCTTCTCTACCAACGAAACCAGCTTCACCGCCTTGAACCTGGCCTTCACCACGCAGATGGGGCTGCATGAGTCCACGCAGGCGCTCAATGCGATGACCGAGGGTACCTCCAAGGGGCTGGAAGCGGTGGCCAACATTGGCGATGAAGTGCTGCACGAGGGCCTGAAGGCCGGCTACGGCGCCACCATCGGCGTCGATTCGGTGCGCAAGCTGGTCGATGCGGTGGTGCGCTTCCAGGAGACGTCGCTGCAGGAAATCGAGCAGCTGCGCAGCCAGGCCACCCGCGACTCGGCGGAGATTGCCGAGTATGTCGAACAGGGCAAGCAGCGTTTCGCCGCACTGCTACAGGCACCGCCGAGCCCGGAGCCGCGCTGACGTGAGTGCGACGATGGCCCCTGCCGAGCTGCAGGATGCGTTGCTGACCATGGACGTGGTCGACCAGCTGCGCTACCGCAATGCCGAAATGAAGGCACTGGCCGACAGCGGCCATGACCAGGCGAGGCTCAAGCAGCGCCTGCTTGAACTGTACCGCTCGCAGGGTATCGAGGTCTCCGACGAGATCCTCGAGGCCGGCATCCAGGCCCAGCGTGAGCAGCGTTACCTCTATGCAGCGCCGCGTGGCTGGAAGGCCTGGTTGGCCCGGCGCTGGATCGATCGCCGTCGGCTGCTGAAGTGGGCGCTGATGGCGGCGTTGGTGCTGCTGGTGCTCGGCGCGCTGCTGATGATGGCGCGCAGCTTCGGCGCGTTCGTGCACGAAAGCAACGTGCAGAAGAACGTCCAGGTGTTGAACGACAAGGTGGCCGCGCAGCAGCAGGAGGCCGCAGCAGCGCGCGCCCTGCTGGCCCGGCAGGAACAGTCCCTGCAGGGGCTGCTGCCGCGCGCCAACGCCAGTGCGGAGCGCCTGCAGCCCCTGACCGAGCGCGCCCAGTCAGCGCTGGCGGAAGCGCAGCGGCGCTTCGCCGGCGTGCCCGCCGCCATGGCGGGCCTGCCCACCCTGATCCGCCAGGACAAACTCACGCGTATCAGCAGTGGTGGCAGCGCCACCGGCGAACAGGCCGCCGCCCAGGTGGAGCAGCAGCGGCAGGCCGCCGCAGCGCTGCTGGCGCGCGCCAGGGAAACCCTGCCCGCACTGACCGAGCGGGTGACCACGCTCGGCCAGGCCATCGATGCCAGCGAACTGCTGGACACCACCGACACCGCCGCAAGGGCGGCGCGCCTCACGCCGGACGCCGAGAAGGTACGCGCACGCGCCTACACCGCCGGCGATGTCGCACTTCGCGCCGGCGACATGGCCGCGGCCACCCTGGCGGTCACCACGCTGAAGGAGCTGATCGGCAGCGCCGACAAGCTGGCCGCGCTCAACGAGCGGCTGGCCCAGCTCAAGGCCGACGGCCTGGCCACGGGCGTTGCGGGCGAAGACCGCAAACGGCTGGAACGTGCGCTGGACCAGGCCGCCCAGCGGGTCCGCGTCGAGACACTGGCCGAAGCCGGGCCGGCGATCGACGAGGTCGGCCAGCTGGTGGCGTTGCTGTCCAAGTCCCTGGTCTACCGCATCGTCAACCGTGACGGTGAGCGTACCGGCGTCTGGCGCTACAGCGAAAAGGCCAATGGCAGCCGCAACTACTACCTGGTGACCGAAGCGCTGGACGAGGCCGGCAACGCCACCGAACTGCTGATCCGCAATGAGGAAACCGGCAAGGACGAGTGGGCCTCGCTGTTCGCCGTACGCGTGCCGGAGGCCACCTACAACCGGGTCGCAGCTGACAAGCAGGACAACGGCATCATCGAGGACGACCAGATCGGCAGCAAGCCGCGCGGCAGCCTGTCGCCGCGTTTCCGCATGCCCACCACCGGCGGCTACATCACCGAATGGTGATGGGTAAGGAACTGACATGAGAGATCTGAACGACGCGATTGCCGATGTCGAAACCGATATCGGCCAGGTGCAGGCACAACTGGCCACGCGCGGCGACCAGTGCCTGGACCTGATCAAGGAGCAGGAAGCGCTTCACGGCCGGGTCCGCGAAGACTTCAATGCACTGGCCCGCCTGCAGGCCGAGGCCGCCATTGATTCGCCGCCGATGGTGGCCAGGGACCTGCTGCAGCAGTCCAGCGCCGACCTGCAGCGCCGCGATCGCAAAGCGGCGGTGCTGGCTGACGAGCTGCAGGCGCTGCTGGACATCGAACAGTCGCTGCAGCAGCGCTCGCAGGAGGCCGTTGCCGCACGCGACGCCGCTGGCGGCCAGTGGCAAGCCCTGCAGAACCAGGTGGACACCACGCTGGAAGCGGAACCCACCTACAGGGTGCTGCAGGTCGACCTGCAGCTGGCCGAGGCGCGCGCCGACACAGTGGAGCGCATGGCCGCCTCCGCGCAGTCGGAGCATGATGCCAAGGCCGGCGCCTATCAGGCCGACCCGATCTTCATGTACCTGCACCGTCGCAGCTTCGGCAGCGCGGCCTATCGCGGTTGGCCGCTGGTGCGCACGGTCGATGGCTGGCTGGCCGAGCTGTGCGGCTTCGACCGTGCCCGTCGCGAGTACGCCACGCTGGTCGAGCTTCCGCCCTATCTGCAGGAGCATGCCGGACGGGCCCGTGCCGACGTCGAGGCGGCCCGCCAGCCGGTGCAGCAGGCCCGCGACGCCGCCCTCGCCGACGCCGGCGGCGACCCGCTGCGCCAGCAGTTGCAGACGGCACAGAACGTAGTGGCGCAGGCGCTGTTGGCCGAGCAGCTGCATCGGCAGACCGTGGATGCCAAGCAGGCACAGATCGATGGTTTCCGCAGTTGGACCGATGCCGAAGGCGGCGCCCTGCTCACCGCGCTGGCGCGCACGCTGTCGGCCAAGAGCATGGACGACCTGTACCGACGCGTCGCCGCCACCGCCTCCGGCGAGGACGATGCCGTGCTCGAACGCATCCATCGCAGTCGCCTGCGCCTGGGCGAGATCGATGGCATGGTGGGCGAGCACACCCGCGAAATGGCCGTGCTGAAGAAGCGCCTGGACAGCCTGCAGGCTGCGCGCAGGAGCTACCAGGCCGCTGCGGATATCGAGCGTCAGGCGTACGAGGCACCGAGCTACCGGGCCGCCGCCCCGGCCACCGTCGCCGCATCCTTCTTCAGCACCACCAGCAGCCGAAGCACCACCCGCTCCTCTGGCAGCCTGTTCGACCTGCTTGCGGGCGGATCCAGTAGTTCAAGCTCTCGTTCAAGCTCCAGCTCGAGTTCGAGTTCGAGTTCGAGTTCAAGCTCCAGTTCCAGCGGCAGCAGCTTCCAGAGCGGTGGTGGCATCAGTGGTGGCGGTGGCTTCAAGACCGGCGGCGGGTTCTAGCCCTCCACCTGCCGGGTGCGCCGCTTCATCCGCGTATCCAGCAGGCCGACGCCCAGCAGCACCAGGCTGGTCAGCCATCCGGCGGCCAGCAGGTGCAGCCACGGCAACAGCAGGCCCAGCACCAGCAGCGCCGCGGCGCCCAGCAGGTGCGAGCGCGGCGTGTGTCCATAGACCACGCGCTTATACAGGGCGCTGCCCAGCAGATAGATCAACGGCCCGGCCACCATCACGGTGGCGTACACCGTGCTGACGGCTGCACCCGGATGGTCCATCACCAGATCGTTGCCCACCGCCGTGGCGATGATGCCGGCGATCAGCAAGGCATGCACGTAATGGAAGTTGGCGCCCATCCGCCCGGGGTCTTCGGCATGGGTGATGGCCTCGGTGGCATCGCGGCTGGAGATGCCGAAGTACAGCCACCACATGGCAATCGTGCCGGCGAACGTGGCCAGCACGGCCGAGACCACTTCCCCGCTCCAGTGCTCGACTTCACTGAGCACGCCGCCAGTGGCCAGCAGGGTTTCGCCCAACGCCACGATGACGAACAGCTGGCAGCGCTCGGCCAGATGCCCGCCCTCGATGGTCCAGTCACGGGTGTGCGAACGGCCCATGCCCGGGAACGCGAAACCGAACATCGGCGAGATGTACTCGCAGGCCACGGCCACCGCCCACAACGCCAGGCGCAGAGAGCCATCGGCCGCGGCACCGGCCAGCCAGAAGCACGCCGAAACGCTGACCCAGGCCAGCATGCGGCGGAAGTTGGGGGCCAGCGGATGGTTACGGCCGACCTCGAACAGGACGAAAGCCGTGCGCCCCACCTGCATCGTGGCGTAGGCCCCTGCGAACATCCAGGCCCGGTCTGCAAACGCCTCGGGAATGGACGAAGACATCAGCAGCGCCAGCAGCATGGTGGCAAACAGCAGTCCACGGATGCGCGGCGCCTGCGGGTCGAACCAGTTGCTGACCCAGCAGGCGTACTGCCAGCCCAGCCAGACCGCGAACCACAGCACCAGGGTCTGCAGCACGCCGGCCAGATCAAGGTGGTGCAGCAGGTGGTGGCTGAGCTGGGTGACCGCAAACACGTAGACCAGGTCGAAGAACAGTTCTTCGTAGGTCACGCGGGCATGGTGGCCATCGCGATGGCGCAGCGCTGGCAGGCGCAGTCGGGTGCTCATGGCGGGCCTTCAGCGCGCCAGGCGCCAGTACAGCAGGCCCGCCAGCAGTGCCGGCAGGGCGAACACCAGCAGCAGGATCGGCAGTTCCTCGCGCACGCTGTAGCCGGCCTTGCTGACCCCTATCCACATGTTGGCCACCGATACCAGCAGCCAGGTGGCGATGAACGCGATCAGCGCGGCAGGCAGCTGCGAGCTGCCCACGCTCCAGAGCCGGCCGAACAGCAGGAACACGCCCAGCAGCAGGACGCCAGCGGTGATCACCAGAAGCACATGCATGTAACGATCTCCTTGAGCCTGCTGGCAGGCTAGCCCGGGCCGATTCTGCGCTCCAGCCGATGATCGTGGTTTCACCTTCCAGCCGCTGCGAACAATCAATGGCTGCCGGGACATGGCAAACGCGAACGGTTCCCATTAGTATTGCGTCATCGTGCAGGGATGCCCTCCCTGCAGCCGCCCCTCGCCCCTGTTGCCGGTCCGGATGTCCCAGCTGCCCTCGCCTCACCCACCTGCGCTGCCGCTGGTGTCTTCGCTGGCGCGCCACTACGAGGAACTGGTGGACTACCTGCGCCGCCGCTTCCGCTCGCCCGGACTGGCCCGCGAGGTGGTGCACGACGTCTGCGTGCGCCTGCTGGAGCGCCCGCCGCTGCACGATGCACGGCAGCCGATCGCGCTGCTGCGCCGGATCGCGCATGACGCGGCGGTTGATCGCTGCCGCGCCGAAGATCTTCGCCGGCACTGGGTGGAAGCGCGAGCCGAGCTGCCGGACGATGCCTGCCCCCGGCCCGGGCCCGAGCAGCAGGCCCAGGGCCTGCAGGCGCTGCAGCAATTGAGCGCGACCATCGAGCGCATGCCGTGCCGGCGCCAGCAGGTGTTCATCCTGCACAAGATCCACGCACTGCCCCAGGCCGAGGTCGCGCTGCGGATGGGTATCGGCCTGAAGGCGGTGGAACGCCACCTGCGCCTGGCCATGGCCGACTGCCGCCGGCAGGCCATGCAGCAATGAGGCGTACACCCGGGCCTCCCACGCGGCCGCAGCCGTCGCAGGCTGCCACCACCGATGAACTGCTCGACCAGCATCGCGATGCGCTGAAGGAACGGTTTCCGCTGCCGGATCCGAAAACGCTGCAGCGTCGTCGCGGCGGCCGTGCCGCCAAGGTCGTGCTGCCCGCACTGGCGCTGATGGCCGGCGCGCTGTTGCTGGTCGATCCGGCCTGGCAGGTGCAGGACCATCGCACGGCGGCAGGCGAACGCCGCGCACTCGATCTGGCCGACGGCAGCCACCTGCTGCTCGATGCCGGCACCCACTTGCAGGTGCGTCGCCACCTGCGTTCACGGCAGGTGGTGTTGATCCAGGGGCGCGCCCGCTTCCAGGTACAGCATTCGGCATGGCGACGCTTCGAGGTCGATGCCGGACCGGTGCGCGTGCGCAACTACGGCACGGTGTTCGATGTGGATCGCCAGGGCGATCTGAGCGAAGTGACCCTGTGGCGCGGCGAGGTGGGGGTACGCGCCGAGGGCAGCGATGCCGAGCAGCGCCTGAAGCCCGGCCAGCGCCTGCTGGCGCAGCCGGGGTCGATCTCTCCGCCCGAGGCGATCGACACCGACCCGGCCGACTGGACCACCGGGCGGCTGCAGTTCGATCGGCTGCCCCTGGTGGAGGTGTTGCGGATCCTGCAACGCTATCACGACCGTCCGATCGTGCTGGATGACCCCACCCTGGGCGCGCTGCAGGTGTCCGGCGTGTTCGACGCCGACCGCGCCGACACCGCCGTGGCACTGCTGCCGGAGATCCTGCCGGTACAGGTACACGCCGCCGCCGATGGCAGCCTGCACCTGCGAAGGCGCGATTGATCGTCTTTGATCGACTCTGCAAGGGTGGGTTGCGCGGCATCCCATCCGGCAGGTGCTTGAACCCCTCCGAAGGACCCCGCATGACCCGCCCTGTTTCGCCCGCCGCACTGCGCCGGCTGGCGCCCTCCCTGCTCGCCGCCTGCCTCTGCGCTGCCCTGCCCGCTGCCGCGCAGGCCGCCGCGCCTGCACCGATGGAGCTGCATCTGCCCGCCGGCCCGCTGCAGACCTCGCTCAACACACTGGCGCGGCAGAGTGGCATCCAGCTGCTGTTCGCCGCCGACAGCGTGAGCGGCCGCACGGCCCCGGCGCTGGATGGCCGCTACACCCCGCGCGACGCCCTGCAGCGGCTGTTGGCGGGACAGGGCCTGGCCCTGCAGGAACGTTCGCCGGGCGTCTTCGTGGTCAGCGCCGCGGCAGCGCCAACGCCGGCAAAGGCCAATGCCCCGGCGCGCGCGCCTGCGGCTGCGACACCGACCTCACTGGCCCGCGTCATGGTATCGGCCTCGACCGCGCGCATGCCGCAGGGCGAGACCGCCATGCCCAACACCATCACCGTGCTGACCCGCGAAGACATCGCGCAGCAGCTGGCGCTGGGTTCGGACGTGTCTCGCGTGCTGTCTTCGCAGATTCCGGCCTTCGCGCCGGCGCGCGAGAAGATGTCCAACTACGGCGAAACGATGCGTGGCCGCGGCATCCTGTACATGGTCGATGGCGTACCGCAGTCGACGCCGCTGCGCGATGGCTCGCGTGACTCGCACACCATCGACCCGGCGATGATCGAACGCATCGAGGTCATCCATGGTGCCAACGCGCTGCAGGGCATCGGTGGCACCGGCGGCATCGTCAACATCATCACCCGCAGTGCGCCCAGCGAGCCCGGTGCGTTCCTGCTCGACACCCACATCAGCTACAGCAGCGCCCTGCCCAGCCGCCGCGATGACAGTGGCCAGCGCGGTTCTGCGCTGGTCGGTGTGCGCGGTGAGCAGTTCGACCTGGTCGCCGGCCTGGCCTATGAGAAGCAGGGCCTGTTCCATGATGGCGAGGGCCGTTCGATCGGCACCAATGCGCAGGGCGAACTGATGGATTCGACCTCGTCGAACGTGTTCGCCAAGCTGGGCTGGAACCTGGCCGAGGGCCATCGCCTGCAGCTGATGGCCAACCGCTACGAACTGCGTGGGCTGGACAATTACCTGGCGGTCAACGGTGATTACCGCACCGGTCGGCCGACGATTTCGGTGCGCGGTGACACGCCGCTGGAGCCGCCGATGAACCGCTCGCGCTCGCTGACCCTGGACTACAGCGCCGCCGACCTGCTCGGTGGCCGTTTCCAGGCGCAGGCCTTCGCGGTCGATTTCGAGGGCCGCTATGGCGCCAGCCAGTGGGACCCGTGGGGCAACACCGGCGCCAATGCTGCGTGGGACCAGACCCAGAACGAATCGGACAAGCGCGGCTTCAAGCTGACCCAGAGCTGGACCCGCATCGCCGACACCACCCTGGACGTGACCCTGGGCCTGGACGGCCTGCGCGACCGCACCCACCAGGTGCTGCTGGCCAGCGGCATGAACTGGGTGCCGCAGACCACCTACCAGAGCCTGTCGCCACTGCTGCAGCTGCATTGGTGGCCGACCGACCACCTGATGCTGTCCGGCGGCCTGCGCTACGAAAAGGGCGAGCTGGAAGTAGGCGACTACACCACCCTGCCCCGCTATGGCGCGCGCAAGGTGACCGGCGGCAAGCCGACCATGAGCGAGACCCTGCCCAACTTCGGCGCGGTCTGGTACATCAATGATCGCCTCAATGCGTACGCCTCCTACTCGGAGGGTTACACGGTGGCCGACGTCGGCCGCGTGCTGCGCGCGATCAACCGTGACGGCCAGCGCGTGGACAGCCTGATCGACCTGTCCCCGGTCGTGTCGGACAACCGCGAAATCGGGCTGGAGTACGACGATGGCCGCTTCAGCGGTGACATCGCCTACTACACCTCCGAATCCAAGCTCGGCTCGGTGCTGGTCTACGACCCGGGCATCGATGCCTACGCCGTGCAGCGCCAGGCCACCCGCGTGGAAGGCTTCGAGACCAACCTGCGCCTGCGCCTGGGCGACAGCCGCCTCGGCCTGGGCTACGCACGCGCCAACGGTCGCTACGACGCCAACCTCGATGGCCGCCTCGACAGCGATCTGGCCGGCGTCAACATCGCGCCGAACCGGCTGACCGCGTTCTGGGAGCAGAACTGGACGCCGCAGCTGAGCACGCGCCTGCAGGCCAGCCGCGCATTCGACCGCGACTTCGACCTGCAGGGCGCGCGGGTAGCCGAGTTCAAGGGCTACACCACCATGGACCTGGTCGCGCGCTATGCGCTGGACAAGCACAGCTTCACCCTGGGCGTGCAGAACCTGGCCAACAGGCAGTACATCAGCTACTACTCGCAGACCACGCCGTCGAACCCGAGCTACTTCTCCGGCCGTGGGCGGGTGCTGACGCTGGGGTGGCAGTACCGGTACTGATCCATGGCGCCCTTATGGGAGCCATGAAATCTATGCGGAACGTGATGAAGGAGGCCCGTGCTAGTTTCTGGGCCTCCTTCAAACGGACCTGGACCATGCGCTCTTCCCTGCTCGCCCTCACCCTGGCTGCTGCACTGCCGGTCGCCCACGCGGTGGCCGCCGAAACACCGCTGCCACAGCTGCGGGCATACACCGTGGATGCGTCCTGGCTGCAGCCGATGGCGCCGCTGCAGATTGCCGACCACACCTGGCAGATCGGCACCGAGAGCCTGACCGCGCTGCTGGTACAGACCAGCGAAGGCGCGGTGCTGCTGGACGGCGGCATGCCACAGATGGCCGGCCACCTGCTGGACAACCTGAAGGCACGCGGCGTGGCAGCGCAGGACCTGCGGCTGATCCTGCTCAGCCATGCGCATGCCGACCACGCCGGCCCGGTGGCGGAACTGAAGCGCCGTACCGGAGCGCGCGTGGTCGCCAACGCAGAATCAGCGGTCCTGCTGGCACGCGGCGGCAGTGATGACCTGCACTTCGGTGATGACATCACCTATCCGCCGGCCAGCACCGACCGCATCGTCATGGATGGCGAGGTGGTCACCGTCGGCGGTATCGCCTTCACCGCACACTTCATGCCTGGGCACACCCCGGGCAGCACGGCCTGGACCTGGACCGACACGCGCGAGGGCAAGCCGGTGCGCATCGCCTATGCCGACAGCCTGAGCGCGCCGGGCTACCAGCTGCGTGGCAACGTCCGCTATCCGCGTTTGATCGAGGACTACACGCGCAGCTTCGCCACCGTGCGCGGGCTGCCCTGCGACCTGCTGCTGACGCCACACCCGGGCGCCAGCCACTGGGACTATGCGGCCGGCAGCAAGGCAGGTGCCAAGGCACTGACCTGCAAGGCCTACGCGGATGACGCCGAAAAGAAATTCGACGCACAGCTGGCCAAGGGAACGGTCCGGGCCCGTTGATTCCGTAGAGTCGAGCTTGCTCGACTGAAGCGAAGAACAGTCGAGCACAGCTCGACTCTACAAAGAGCAAGCCGAGCGTGGGCTCGGCTCTACAAGGTCAGCCATCCTGCCCATGCTCGGCGAACGCCTCGATGCTGCCATCGGTGCGCACCAGCTCGACGGTATACGGCTGCACGTAGCCATCCGGCATTTCCATGCCTGGCGAGCCGGCCGGCATGCCCGGCAGCACCAGACCGCGCGCCGCCGGGCGCTCGGCCAGCAGGCGCTTGATGTCCTCGGCGGGCACGTGGCCCTCGACCACGTAGCCGCCGATTTCGGCGGTATGGCAGGAGCCCTTGCCCACTGGCACACCCAGCCGGACCTTGATCGGGTTCATGTCATCGGTATCGCGCACCTCCACCTGGAAGCCTTCGGCCTTCAGATGGTCGACCCAGATGCCGCAGCAGCCGCAACTGGCGGTCTTGTGCACCACGGCGATCGGCAGTGCGGGATCGATCGTGGCCGGGCCGGCCTTGATGGGCGCCGCCGGGGCCCGCCCTGCAGGCGACGCAGCGCTGGCATCTTCAGCAGCGCGTGCACAGGCGGCAGTGACAAGCACAGTACCCAGCAGCAGGCCGAGGGAGAGAGAACGGTTCATGGGTTGATTCCTTTGCAGATGCGGGCAGTACAGCCCGCTACCCGCGCATCAATGGCGCAGGCAGGGTCGTAAGTAGAATGAGCAGTCATGGCAGGCGCTTGCGCGCCTGCAGGAATCAACCGATGGGTGGCCGCAACGGGTCCAGCAAAGGCGGCGGCGCACGTTGCTGTGCGCTGGCGGGGGGAGGCACCTCGCGCCAGGGCGACGCGGGCGTTCCGTTCAACGTGGCCAGCATGCCCAGGCAGGCCGGTGGGCATTCGCACTCACCGCTTGCGCAGAGCGTTGATGTCGCTTCGTCGCAGCATCCGTCCATGGCAGTGGAATGCGGGGCGACGCAATGCCCTGCTGTAGGCACCGATGCATCCGGCAACGACGCAAGCGCCAGCGCCGGTGCATTCAGCACCAGGGCAACAAGCAGCATCCATCGCAACAGCAGGCCAGGCAGGTTCACGCGTCGATGATAGCCGATGCGCGCATCAGGCCGTCGCCGCCGCCATCGCACGTACCCGCACCGGAATCGACTTGGCCGCCGGGGTGCCACTGATCCGGTCGTAGTAGTCCAGCGGCAGCAGTGGGTTCAGTTCGGGGTAATAGCCGGCCAGCGCGCCGCGCGGCATCGGGTAGTCCAGCACGGTCAGGCCATCGATGCGCCGGCTCACACCATCGCGGCTGATCGTCTCCAGGCTGACCTGCGCCTCCTTCTGCAGCCCGCGTGCCAGCCGGTCCTCGACGTTCATGAACAGCACCATGCGGTCGTTGTACACACCACGGTAGCGGTCGTTGTAGCTGTAGATGGTGGTGTTGTACTGGTCATGCGAGCGCACCGTCGCCAGCCGCAGCATCTCGGGGTCATCCACCGGCTCGTCCACGTCCAGGCCGGGCATCACCAGGATGTTGGCCTTGCCATTGGGCGTGGGCCACACCCGGCGGCGCGGCGGAATATCCAGGTGGAAGCCATGCGGCTGCTGGATGTGCTGGTTGAAGCCGGTGTAGATCTCCGGGTACACCGCCGCGATCAGGTCGCGGATGGGGGTGTAGTCGTGCATGCACGCGGCCCAGTCGACCTTGCTGCCAGGCAGCGTTGCCATCGCCATGCGGCAGACAATCTCGACCTCGGGCAGCACCTCGGCACTGACCGGTTCCAGCACACCGCGCGAAGCGGTCACGTTCGACATCGCATCCTCGATGGTGACGAACTGCTCGCCGGCCGGTGTCACGATACGTTCCGAGCGCGCCACCACCGGCAGGATCAGCGCATCGCGGCCATGCACCAGATGCCCACGATTGAGTTTGGTGGCGATGCCGACGGTCAGCTCCAGGCCGCGCATCGCCTCATAGGCACGCGGCGTATCGGGCACGGCATGGATGAAATTGCCGCCCAGGCCGATGAACACCTTGGCGCTGCCATCCAGCATCGCTTCGATCGACTCGACCACATGGTGGCCGTGCTCACGTGGCGGATCGAAGCCGAACACCTGCTGCACGCGGTCCAGGTAGGCCGGCTTGGGCTTCTCGTCGATGCCGACGGTGCGGTCACCCTGCACGTTGGAGTGGCCGCGGATCGGCCCGATGCCGGCACCGGGCTTGCCGAAGTTGCCGCGCAGCATCAGCAGGTTGGCCACCTGCTGCAGCAGGCGCGAGCCGTACTGGTGCTGGGTCAGGCCCATGCCGTAGCAGATCACGGTGGCGTTGGAGCGGATGTAGATCTCCGCACAGCGGCGGATCTGCGCTTCGGAGATGCCGGAGACGCGAACGAGATCGCCCCAGTCCTGCGCCATCACATCGTCGCGCAGCGCATCCAGGCCCACGCTGTGTTCGGCCAGGAAGTCGTGGTCGAGCACACGCTCGCCCTGCGCCTCGCGTTCAAACATCACCCTCATCATGCCCTTGATCAGCGCCAGGTCGCCGCCGATGCGGATGTGCACGAACTCGCTGCTGATTTCGGTGGAACCCAGCGTGGCCATCTGCACCACGTCCTGCGGCTCGGCGAAGCGGATCAGCGCGCGCTCGGGCATCGGATTGACCGCCACGATCGGGATGCCACGTTTCCGCGCTTCGACCAGGTTGCTCATCATCCGCGGCGAATTGGTGCCGGTGTTCTGGCCGATCACGAAGATCGCCTCGGCGTGCTCGAAGTCCTGCAGCACGATGGTGCCCTTGCCCACGCCGATGGCCGGTGGCAGCCCACGGCTGGTCGGCTCGTGGCACATGTTCGAGCAGTCCGGGAAATTGTTGGTGCCGAACTCGCGCACGAAGATCGAGTACAGGAACGCCGCTTCGTTGGGCGTGCGGCCGGAGGTATAGAACTCGGCCTGGTGCGGGCTGTCCAGCGCCTGCAGATGGCGGCCGATCAACGCGAAAGCCTCGTCCCAGCTGCACGGCACGTAGTGATCGGTGGCCGCGTCGTAGCGCATCGGCTCGGTCAGCCGGCCCTGCATCTCCAGCCAGTAGTCGGTCTGCGCCATCAGTTCGGTGACGGTGTACTGGGCGAACAGCTCACGCCCGGCACGGAACTGGGTGGCTTCCCAGGCCAGCGCCTTGGCGCCGTTCTCGCAGAATTCCAGCTTCCTGCGCTCGTCGGCATCGGGAAACGCACAGCTCGGGCACTTGAAGCCGCCCGGCTGGTTCATCGCCAGCAGCGCCTTGGAGCCCTTGCCGATCACGCTCTGCTGCAGCAGCACCTTGGCGGTGGCGCCGGCGGCGCCCCAGCCACCGGCCGGCTGGTTGTAGGGCTTGTAGCGCGGTGGCTTCTGCTCGGACATGTTCGGGAACCTGGCGGGAGGAACGCAACAACAGAACGGCGCGGAATGCGGGCGTGCTGCCATTCGGCCGCTCGCCAAGCCCTACAGTCAAGCATGGTCCACGCGACGGCGCCAGAGGCTGGAACCGATTGCAGCACAGCGTGTCATGACAACGGTTACCACCGCGTCAGCGCGCGGCCACTGCGCTATTCTCGATGCCGTGGGTGGTCCACCACCTGCGTTTCCCTCTTGCCCGGACACGCTGAATGCCTGACTCCACCCCGCCGCACACCCCGCCTGCCGGCACGGCCCAGCGCCCGATGCAGCGCTGGCGCAGCGAGGGGCAACAGCAGCAGGTCGACGTGGTGGCCGAGGAAGTGCCGGTCGCGATGCGCTACAACGGCGCCGCCTTCGCGGTGATGATGGCTACCCCCTGCGACCTGGAAGATTTCGCGCTGGGCTTCTCGCTCAGCGAGGGATTGATCACCGCGCCGTCGCAGCTGGTGACCATCGATGTGCGGCCACAGCTGGAGGGCATCGAGCTGCAGATGACCGTGACCGACGACGCACCCGGCGCCGATCTGGACCCGGCCAACGGACGCCTGCTGCCGGGCCGTGGCGGCTGCGGTCTGTGTGGCACGCGGCAACTGGAGGACGTGCTGCGTCCGCTGCCGCAGATCCACGGACGCCGCACCTATCCGCATGCCGCGCTGCAACGGGCATTGGCCACCCTGTCGCGGCACCAGCCGATGAACGAAGTCAGTGGTTCCACCCATGCTGCGGCCTGGGCCGACGCCAGCGGCCGGATCGGTTGGGTGCGCGAAGACGTCGGCCGGCACAATGCGCTGGACAAGCTGATCGGCGCGCTGCACCACAACGAACACGTCATCGACGGCGGCCTGCTGGTGATCTCCAGCCGCGCCAGCTACGAGATGGTCAGCAAAGCCGTGCGTGCCGGCGCCAGCGTACTGGCCGCGGTGTCGGCGCCGACCGCGCTGGCGATCGACCTGGCCCGCAGTGCCGGGCTGTGCCTGGTTGGGTTCGCACGCGAGAACGGATTCAACGTGTATACCCATCCGGAGCGGCTGCAGGCGCACGACGACACGGCGGTCTGAAACCGGCCGGGAGCACCTCGCCCCCGGCCGAGGCATGCCTCAGCGCAGTGCCACCTTCGGGAAATCCACCGGCACGTCGAACGCTACGTTGACGTAGTTGGTGAACAGGTTGAGCGCCACGTGGGCGAGAATTTCGACGATCAGCTCATCGTCGAAGCCCGCCGCGCGCAGCGCCTGCACATCGGCATCGGTGATCTGCGCGCGCTGCTCGACCACCTTCAGCGCGAAGTCCAGTGCGGCGGCCGTGGCCGGATCGCTGGACTGGCCGATCTGCGCGGCGGCCATCTGTTCGCCACTGGCGCCGGCCTTGCGGCCCAGCGCGGTGTGTGCGGCCAGGCAGTACTCGCAGGCATTGCGGTTGGCGATGGCCACGGCGATCTGCTCGCCCAGCAACGGGGACAGCCGGCCAGCGCCCAGCGCGCCGAACGCCCCCCACATGCTCTGCAGCGCGGCCGGAGAATTGGCCACGGCACGGAACATCGCCGGAGTGGCACCGAAGGCGGCATGCACCTGGCCCAGCAGGGCCTGGCGGTCGGCGGTGGTGGCGGATGCATCGATCAGGGGGACACGGGACATGGTGGATCTCCTTGGGAAAGCGCCCGGGATTGGACGACCCGGCCATCCTAGGTAGACTCCATGGACATATCAGGCCATATCGGCCGCTTGTATTGTCCATTCGTCCATGAACGCTTCTACAACCCAGACGGATACCTCCGCGCCTGACCGCCTGTCCTCGCTGCTTGAACGTTTCCGCGTACAGGCCGCGCTGTTCCACAGCGGCCCGCTGTGTGGGCGGCACGTGTTCGCGCCGCAGCCCGGGCGCGCGTTCCTGCACATCCTTCGCCAGGGCGAGATGGAGGTCCGCCATCCCGATGGCGATACCGCACTGCCACGACTGAAGATCGACAGCCCCAGCCTGCTGCTGTACCCGCAGCCGCTGCACCACGTGTTCCACAACGCGCCGCTGGAGGGACCGGGTTTCACCTGCGCCACGCTGGATTTCGATGGTGGTGCGCGCAATCCGATCGTGCAGTCACTGCCGCCGGTGATGGTGGTGCCGCTGGCTGCGATCAGCGAACTGGACGACACCCTGCACCTGCTGTTTGCCGAGGCTGATCGCCAACGCTGTGGTTCACGGCTGCTGACCAACCGCCTGTTCGAAGTGGCGTTGATCCAGATCCTGCGCTGGGTGGTCGACCACCCGGATGCAGCGGGTGTCAGCCATGGGCTGATGCGCGGCCTGTCCGATGCACGGCTGGCGCGTACGCTGGTCGCCATGCATCAGGCGCCACAGCACGAATGGACGCTGCCGCGCATGGCCGCCACCGCCGGCATGTCGCGCAGCGCCTTCGCGGCGGTGTTCAAGGAGGTGATGCAGGCGACGCCTGCGAGCTACCTGCTGGACTGGCGGCTGAGCCTGGCCTGCGCGCAGCTGCGGGCGGGCGTGGCGGTCAAGCAGGTCGCCATCGAGGTGGGGTTTGCCGATACCGCGTCGCTGTCGAAGGCCTTCCGCAAGCGGCTGGGGGCATCGCCACGGGCGTGGCTGGCCGGCCTTGCCTGAAAGGCCGTCGAGCATGGCTCGACGCTACATGGCAGCCGACCAGCGGTCGGCTCTACCAAGAGCGATGCCCGCGCGATGGCCGATGGTCTAGCCGGCCGCCCCACCGGACTTGGCCAGCAACCCGGCGATGCGTTCGGCGACCTGGGCACGCACGCCTTCATCCAGCTGCCCTTCGTACATCGCTTCGTAGATCCACAGGCCATCGGCCGCCAGCCGCGCCACGAAATTGTCCAGCGCGGCCGGGTCGTCCTGCCCGGGTGGAGGCGGCAACGGCGCCCAGCGGCGTACCGCCGGGCCCCACGGGCGCTCATCGGCATCCGGGTCGGCCGATTCGAGCATGAACATCAGCTCGGCACGGGTGGCACTCTGCGCCGACACCCGCACGAAGGTCTGATAGCGCTCCAGCGCCGTCGCTTCTCCGGCGCTCTTGCCCAGCAGCGCTTCCATCGATGCTTCCCAGGCCTGCACCAGGTGCTCGTCGATGCCGCGCAGCAGCGCCTCGCGCGAGGGGAAGTGGTACAGCAGGCCGCCGCGGGTCAGCTGGGCCTCGGCCGCCACCGACTCGAAGGTCACCGCACGCACGCCGTCACGATTGATCACGTTGACGGCGGCGTCGAGGATGCGGTCGCGCTTGCTGGTTCTCATCGCATCATTTTACGCGATCGGCCGCGCCCTCGCGGCTGCCGACTCGGCCGCGCAGCAGGCGCGCGATGATCGTCGCACCGACCGCCAGCATCACCGTGATCACCAGCAGCACGATCTGGTAGCCGCGGTCGTACGCAGCCGTGGCCAGCGTGAACCACTCGCCCTGCCCGCTCTCGCGTGCCACATGCAGGGCCTGGGTGAAGCCCTCGCGTGCCAGCGCCGGCATATCGGCCGAGGCCGGCAGGAAGGCGCTGTACATCGCCGCGCTCAGGCTGCCCAGCATCGCCACCGCCAGCAGGCCACCGAATTCGTAGGAGACTTCCTCCACCGACGAGGCCATGCCCGCACGGTGCGCCGGCACATTATTGAGGATGGCGGTGGACGCCACCGAGATGGCCGAGCCCATGCCGAAGCCGGTGATGGCCATGCCGGCCACCACCCAGCCCAGGCCGTGCGGGAAGCCGAACGCAACCACGCCGACACCCACCGCGCCTGCGGCCAGGCCACCGCAGATCAGCGGACGCAGGCCGACCCGGTGCAGGATGCTGCCGCCCAGCAACGCGCTGGGCAGGCTGCCCAGCGCCGCCACCGAGACCAGCAGGCCCGCCTGCAACGGGGTGAAGCCCGCCACCAGCTGGAAGCGCTGGGTGGTGACCAGCTGCAGGCCGGCCATCGCGAACAGGGTGAACACCGCCGACAGCGTGCCGGCCAGGAACGCGGGATTGCGGAAGATCGCGAAGTCCAGCAGCGGGTACGGCAGCTGCTGCTGGCGCCGCGCGAACGCCGCACCGCTGATGACCGCCAGCAGCAGCGCGCCGGCGCCCAGCGCGTACGACGGCGGCGTGGCGATCAGCGACTTGATCGCCAACACCAACCCGGACAGCGCAGCCAGCGCCAGCACCGACGACACCAGATCCCATGGGCGCGAGGTATCGCGCTGGCCTTCCGGCGCCAGCAGCAGCGTGGCCACGAAGGCGACCACCACCACCGGCACGTTGATCAGGAACACCGAGCCCCACCAGAAATGCTGCAGCAGCCAGCCACCGATGATCGGGCCGAGCGCGGCGCCGACGATCGCCACCGAGCCCCAGATCGCGATGGCGATGTTGCGCTCGCGCTCTTCGTGGAAGCTCAGGCCGATCAGCGCCAGCGTGGCCGGCATCATCGCCGCCGCACCGACCGCCAGGAACGCGCGCGCAGCGATCAGCTGCGCCGCACTATCGGCGAATGCCGCAGCCAGCGAAGCAACGCCGAACACCACCAGGCCAATCAGGAACATGCGGCGGTGGCCGATGCGATCGCCGAGCGTGCCGGCGCCGAGCAGCAGGCCGGCCATCACCAGCGGATAGGCATTGATGATCCACAGTGCCTGGCCGGCACTGGCCGACAGTTCTTCGGTCAGGGTGGGCAGCGCGGTGTAGAGCACGGAGTTGTCCAACGTGACCAGCAGCAAGCCGGCGGCCACGGTAAACAACAGCGCCCAGCGGCGGGCGCGCGACAGGGCCGGAGCACCGGCCAAGGGCTGGGACAGAGCCATGGGGGAAACCTGATGGGGGTGAAGTACCACCATAACTATACCGGATATCCTGTATAGTTATGATCTTCGCAATTGACCGGTTCAGCTTCTGTAGAGGCACGCCTGCGCGACCGCGCGCCCCAGCCAGGCATGGCCTGGCTCTACGGGTAAACACTCACCGGCAGTCTTCCGGCAATGCGGCAATCGCGGACACCACGGCCGCCTGCATGCCCTGCCCCACGGCCATGTCCAGCTCGCCACCGATGCCGCCGTGCTGGCGGCGCAGTTCGTCCTCGCACAGGCCGCGCACCCGCCCGCGTGCATTGGCGCGCAGGCTGCTGCAACGCCAGTCGGTGCCGCCCAGCGGCAGCACCGAATACACCACGCTGTTGCAGGCATTGCCGGCGCGCTGCTGCAACGACAGGCCAGCGAAGTCACGTGGTTCACTGCTGCGCTGCGGATCGAAGTAACTGTCGGGGAAGGTGCGCGCGTACTGCTCGATGTCCACGTCCATGCTGCGGCCCGCCGCCAGCGGCATCTGCAACGGCTGGCCACAGCGCAGGGCATCGGCGCGATGCTGGATGTACTGGTAGATCGGCCGGTCGAGCGTGGGATCCTGCAGGGTCACCGCGCTGACCGCCGCCAGCACCGGCAGCGACGCACGATTGGCCATGCGCGCCAGCAGCCCCGCCTGTGCTGGCTGGCAGCGATCACGCAGCGTGGCCGCCAACAGGAACAGCACGTCGTTGCGAAAGGCCGGTTCTTCGATCAGGCGCTGTTCGATGCGCTGGCGCGCATCCGCCGCGGGCGCCGGGAACGCGATCGTCGGCGGCTCGGAGACCGCGGCACGCCGCTGCCACCACATGGCCAACACCACGCCGCTCACCAGCACGCCCGCAACGATGACCCAGCGCGCACGCATCAGTTGTGGATCGCCGTCAGCGTTGCCGCTGCGGCGTCGTAGGATGCGCTGGCGATATCCGCATCGAAGCGCTTCACCTGCAGGCGGCCGGCAAGCCGGTACGGGTCCCACAGGTCGCCCAGCGCGATCGGCGTGGCCAGGGTCACATGGATGATCTGGTTCGGCGGTGGTGGCGGCACATGGATGCAGGCGCCGTAGAACGGCACGAACAGCAGTTCGTCGACCAGACCGGCGTCGTTGGTGCCCAGCGGCACCACGTAGCCGTCCAGATCCACAGCGCGGCCATCGGCGGCATCGACCACCTGCGACGAGCCGAACTGCCTGGCGCGGTCGGGGCTGGAATGGTCGATCTCCTGCCCCGGCGGCGTGCCGGAACCGGTGTCGTCGATCAAACCGCCCACGCCGTCCATGCCATTGCGTGACAGGCCGATCTGCGGCGGCGGCCGCTGATAGGTCACTTCATCGGGCCGCAGCGCATCCCAGCGGTTGATGGGAGCATCGGCCACCGTTGGCTGCGCGGAATGCGCGGTCTGCGCGGTGCTGACAGGTGCGGCGTTCGGCACCGGCTGCGTACAGCCAGCCAGGCACAGGCAGCCCACCAGCATGGCGACGTGCTCACGGTTCATAGGGCCTCAGGTGCGCATCGCGCATGGTGTAGGCAGAACCGGCCAGGTCGTCGTCCAGCCGCTCCGCGCGCAGGGTGCCGGCCAGGAAGAACGGCGAATACATGTCCGGCATGTCGATCGGGCGCGGCAGCAGCACGTGCACGATCTGGTTGGGCGGTGGCGGCGGCACGTGGATGCAGGCGCCGTAATACGGCACGAACAGGAACTCGGTCAGGCGCCCGTCCTGCGCGTTGGCCAGCGGCACCACGTAGCCCGGCAGGCGCACCGGCCGTTCCAGCACCGCGTCCACGGTGCGGAAGGTGCCGAACTGCGGCATGCGCCGGTTGCCGTTGTGCTCGACCTCGGGGCCCTCGCCCCGCTCCAGCGCGGCCAGCTCATCGCCCGGCATCATCTGCAGCCAGTCCAGCTCCTGTTCTTCAGCCGTGCCCGCAGCCACGGCGCCACTGCGGTCGATCACCGGCGACGGCGGCAGCGCCTGCACGCCGCTATCCACCGGCCGCTCGCAGGCAGCCAGGAACAGCAGCATCGGCAACATCCACAAGCAGCGCATGCTCAGCCTCCCGGCGACAGGCCATCGGCCAGCGTGCGCCGATAGGCCAGCAGCGCCGGCACCAGCCCGGCCGCCGCGCTGATCACCAGCACGCCTGCGGCCCAGGCCAGCTCGCGGCCGTCCGGCCAGACATGGGTGATCGACAGCCCGAAGCTGGTCAGCGCCCACGCGCGGCCCGCCAGGCTGGCCACGGCCAGCGCCGCCAGCGCGAGCACGCAGGCCAACGCGCTGGTCGCCACCGCTTCAACCACCAGCAGGGCGGCGATGTAACCCGGCCGCGCACCGATCGCACGCAGCACGGCCATCTCACGCCGCCGTTCCTGCAGGGTCGAAACCAGCAGCGCCACCAGCGACACCATGCCCAGCAGCACCACCATCGCGCTGATCAGCTGCAGGGCACGTTCGGCCGTGCCCAGCGACTGCCACAACTGCTGCAGGGTCACGCCCGGCAGGATCGCCAGCATCGCCTCTTCCGGGTACTCGTTGATCCTGCGCTGCACCGAGAAGGTGGCGATGCGCGAGTTCAGGCCGAGCATGAACGCCGTGATGCTGGTCGGGGTCAGATCCAGGTGACGCGCCTGCTCGGCGCTGACGCTTTGGCTGCGCAGCTGCACACCCGATCGCCAATCCACATGGATCGCCTCGATGGCCGGCAGCGAGACGAGGACAGATGAATCCACCGGCGTGCCGGTGCGCTGCAGGATGCCGGCCACGCGGAACGGCTTGTCGGCATGGGTGGCCAGCGTAACCGCGCCGGTGCCGTGGGCCAGCACGATCTCATCGCCGAGGCCGACCCGCTGCGCAGCGGCCACTTCGGCCCCGATCACCGCATCGTACAGATCGTCGAACGGCCGGCCCTGCGCGAAGGCCAGCGCGTGACCGGCGCCGTAACGGTAGTGATCGAAGTAGCCGCCACTGGTGCCGACCACGCGGTAGCCACGCCAGGAGTCACCCAGTGACAACGGCACCGCCCACTTCACCTGCGGCAGCGCCGACAGCTCCTGGTAGGACTGCCAGGACACATTGTTGGTCGGGTCACCGATATGGAACACCGAATACAGCAGCAGGTTCACCGGCCCCGAACGCGCACCGACGATCAGGTCGGTACCCGACACCGTGCTGGCGAAGCCCTCGTGCGCCTGTGCGCGCACGCGTTCAACGCCCAGCAACAGCACCACGCTGAGGGTGATCACCAGTACGGTGAGGCCAACGCTCAACGCGCGGCTGCGCAGGCTGGCCCAGGCAAGCTCAAGCATGGGCGCCACCTGCATGGTTGATCTCCGCCAGGGCAATCGTGCGGTCGAACAGCGGCTGCAGGCCATCATCATGGCTGACCACCACCACGGTGGTGCCGGCCGCCTGGCATTGTGCGGACATCAACTGCAGGAAGGCCGTGGCGGCCTCCCGGTCCAGCGCCGAGGTCGGTTCATCGGCCAGCAGCACCGCCGGCCGGCCGATCAGCGCACGTGCGGCCGCCACGCGCTGCTGCTGGCCGACACTCAGAGTGCCCGCGCGCCGTTGCATCAGCGCCGGGTCCAGTTGCAGGGCGCCCAGCAGGCGCGCGATCTCGGCGTCCAGCGGCCCGCTGATGCGCTCGCTGCGCAGGCGCGAGAAGCGCAGGCCCAACGCAACGTTGTCGCGCACACTGAGGAACGGCAGCAGGTTGAACTGCTGGAAGATCACGCCCAGGTGGTCGGCGCGGAAGCGGTCGCGGCGGGCGCCTCGCATCGCCTGCAACGCCTGCCCGGCCACCTCGACGCGGCCCTTGCCAGGCAGCAGCACCCCGGCCAACAGACCCAGCAGCGTACTCTTGCCGCCACCACTGATCCCACGCAGCAGCACGCTGCTGCCCTGCTCGATCCACAGCTGCGGAATGTCCAGCACCAGGCGCAGGCCATAGCCGAACTGCACCTCATCCAGCCTGATCAGCGCAGCGCTGCTCACGGCGCCAGTACCACGCGCAGCTGGGTGGCGGTCAGCACGCTGCGGCCCTGGCCACGATCGGTTGCGGTGTTGACGATGACCTCGTGCAGGCCTGGGAACACGGCTGGCAGGCGCATCACCAGGGCGCGCAACGCCGCGGGATTGGCACAGCGGTACTGCAGGTTGGCGCTGAAGCCGGCGTGACGGTGCTGCCCGGCAGCCGGTGCCGCGGCGGTCGCATCGAAGCCCTCGGCGCTGGCATCGCTGCGGGCCAGCCGGCAATGCGCCGCCGTCGGCAGCGTTACCCAGCTGCCACTCTTCAGCACCGCGGTGGCGCGTGCCAGCGATGCCCGCTCAGCGGCGTTGGCCGGCGGTCGCTCGAAATCGAGGATGCCGATACCCGGCGCCTGCAGGGCCAGTTCCAGCACGCCCTGATCGAGCGCGAGATCAACAGTGGCCTGGCCGTGCACGTGCGCACCGAGCTGGCGGACGTCATGGGCCTGCGCGGCGCTGGCAGCCAGCAGCAGGAAAAAAGCAGCGGGAAGCTTCATGGGGGAGACTCCAATTGTTACTCTGTAACATTATGGACCATATCCCCTCGATGCCCGCAAGGGCCCTGGCCCAGCCGCCAGCTTCGGCACGCTGGCATCCCCGCCTCGATCTGGCCGGTGCCTGGCTGTCGCTGGCCTGCGCCGCCCATTGCGTCGCCCTGCCATTGCTGCTGGCGTTCGTGCCGGCCGCGATGATGGCGCTGCGCTCGTTCCAGCACCCCGGCCATGGCGCGATGACGCTGCTGCTGATGATGTCGCGCTGGGAGTGGCTGTTCGCGCTGGTGGCCTCGGCGCTGGCGCTGGCCAGCACCACGGCGGGGCTGCGCCGGCATGGTCGCAGGTGGCCGCTGCGGCTGGCCTGCGTGGGCGCCGGCCTGCTGCTGTCGGCGTCGCTGTACCTGCCGCTGAAGGAATCGCTGCTGTGGCATGGGGTGGCAACGGCCTGTGGTGGCGTGCTGCTGGCCTGTGCGCATATTGGCAACCGGCGGGCACTGCACAGCCATCGGTAGCGGCTCGAAGATGCCGGCCAGCGGCCGGCACTACCTGTCGTTGGAAGCGCGGGCCGTCCGCGCCGCACCACCACCGGTAGCGCCGGCCGCTGGCCGGCGTCCCCGCCTCGTCAGAAGCGATAGCCGACTTCCGCACCAAAGATGCGCGGGCTGTCGACCGGGCCGTAGTAGTTGCCGTCGCGGCCGAACGCCAGGTTGTCGAATATCAGGCCGTTGATGCGGCGCTTGTTGGTAAGGTTCTGTACGAACACGCGTGTGCTCCACGGCCCGCGCTCATAGCCCAGCTGCGCGCCCAGCACCGCGACGGCCGGCTGGAACGCGCGGTTGCGTTCGTCCAGCGCACTGGAACCGGTGAACTGCGATTCCAGCCGCGCGTAGAGACCGGACTGGAACTGGTAGCGCGCCGCCAGATAGCCGGTGTAATGCGGGGTCAGCTTGACCCGTTTGCCGGCCAGGTTCTGGTCGACGCTGACCCACAGCCTGGTGTACTTCGCATCGACATAGCCCACGTTGGCCATCAGGGTGAAGCCGGGCATCACCTCGAACACGCCTTCAAGTTCCGCGCCGCGCGAACGGATCGACGCATCCGAGCCCACGTAGTCCGACGAGATCGGGCGGCCGTTGGCATCGGTGGCCACCTGGATCTCCTGCCAGTTGTCCGAGGTGATATGGAACAGCGCACCGCCGATGTGGCCACGGCCACTGGCCAGGTTCATCTTGAAGCCCAGCTCATGGCTCCACATGCGCTCGGACTCATAGCGCAGCACCTTGTCGTTGACCACATCGCTCTGCGCCGCGGCCAGATTGAAGCCGCCCGGAATGTAGCCCTTGGCCGAGGCCGCATAGAACGACAGGTCGTCGGTGGCGTCGTAACGCAGCGACACCCGCGGCAGCGTCGCCGAGAAGGTATGCGCCAGCGCGGCATCGCGGTACAGCACGCGGCCGCCGGCACCCAGATCCAGCGCACCGGCACGCTGCTCGGTGGAACGCCGCGCCTGCTCATGGCGCAGGCCCGCACTTGCGGTCAGTTGCGGAAGCGACGGGAAGGTGTAGCTGGCGGTGGCGAACACACTGTAGTCCTCCCCCTTCGAGGTCTGCCGCGGCGCCAGGTTGTAGCTGTCCAGCCCGCGCAGCGCAGGGCCGACGAACGTACCCAGGATCGAATCCTTGCTGTTGCGGTAGGTCGACACACCGGCCATCCAGGTCAGCGCCTGGTCACTGGGCGAACTGAAGCGCGCCTCGGCCGTCCATTCGTTCTTCCGGTCGTAGATGCGGCCTGCCAGTGCCGCGCTCTGGGTCATGTCGAAGTCGTAGCCGGCCGAGGTCACTTCCTCGTTCCGCCAGGAGGCGGCCACGTCCAGCGTGCCGGCCTGCAGCTGCCATTGCGCGCTCAGGCCCGCCACCGACTCATCCTTCCCGGTGCGCTTGGGTGCGTCATTGATGTAGGTGAAATCACCGGCGCGACGGCCACCGTTGAGCGAGGTGCCGTAGGTGCGGTTGTACAGGCCGGTATCCAGCGGCAGGTACTCGTACTCGAACATGCCCGGCGCACGGGTGCGCAGATGGTAGGCCAGTGCATTCACCGAAACGTAGTCGCTCGGCCGCCAGCGCAGCTTGCCCTGCAGGTAGCCCTCGCCCACCCTGCCGCGCGCCCCGGAGGGCGTGAGGTTCTTCAGGTAGGCATCCTCGTCCGAGCCCATGAACGCCACCGAGCCGGACAGGCGGCCATCGCGGCTCAACGGGCCGGCCAGGAATCCATCCAGTGCCGTGCCATTGCCATTGCCGAACCAGGTACTGCGCACATTGAGTTCGCCTTCGCGCGCATCGGCCGGACCGCGCGTGCGCACCAGCACCAGGCCGGACTCGCTGTTGGCGCCATACAGCGTGCCCTGCGGGCCGCGCAGCACCTCCACCGACTCGACCTGGTTGAGCACGGCATTGCTCAGTTCACGGAACGGAATGCCATCGATATAGACCGACGCACGGTTGACCAGGAACGGATTGGACTCGATGCCGCGGATCGAGATGAACATGTTGCTCAGCTGGCCCATCGCATTGAACTTCACGTTCGGGGCGAGCTTGTCGAGGTCACGGAACTCGGTGACACCGGCCTCCTTCAGCGCTTGCCGATCAAGCACGGTGACCGACAGGTCGCTCTTCAGGTACGGGGTATCGCGCTTGGAGCCGGTGACACGGACACCGTCAAGCGTGGCCGGGTCGGCCTGCTGGGCAAGCGCGGGCATGGCAGGAATGAGCAGGGATGCCGCAACAAGGGCGGCAGCAGGCGTGGACGACTTCAACGGACGGACCTCAACGGATGGAAAGGCGGACGCGCGGGCGGCGGCAGCGCGGGTCAAGAGTGTTATCCTGTAACATTCGCGCCATCCCGCCACTCCATTCGCGGCAGCGCCGCTCCATTTCCGGATCTGTGATGCCCGCCCTCGCCGACCAGCTGCTGCGCGAAACCGGCCCCCAGCCTGCGGCCGCCCACGTCAGCCCGGACGGGGCGGTGGTCCTGCTGCGCCACCGCTTCGAGGCCAGCGAAGGCGAGATGGGGCATCCGCAGCAACTGCGACTGGGCATGGCCATGGCCGGCGGGGGTTGGCTGCAGCAGCGCACGCTCATCGGCGTGCTGCAGGCCCCGTGGCGACCGGGCCAGTTCACCGTGGTCCTGCCTGGCGA